>NZ_DATHKG010000067.1:0-59103 GCF_035489435.1 Flavitalea sp. | reverse complement strand
GATCAGGGCCCAACAGCAACCAGCACTACAAGCATACTTAACAAAGCCGATCAGGGAACAAAAAGCCGATCGGAGACAACAGCAGAGAGCGGCAAAACGAAACGTATTAACCAGGAATCACAGTGGCAAATCAAACCAACCTCAGGCCCATCCGGCGAAGGGAATAACCGAGTGAACGCCCTGAACTCGCAAAATCAGACTGACTTGAGGGAGAAAACCGGCTTCCCGCAATAAAGGCAGCCGGGGTTAATGTCAGTACCGCTTAAATAACCGGTCCGGATAATTTTCGAATAGTGGTTTCCAATACTTAATTTAGTATCCGTCCCATGTAATTACAGGCTGGGAACAGCGACCAACAACCAGGATGACCTGGTTAAGAAGTCCGGGACTAATTAAACATACCATGAAATTTCTCGATACATTTCTCCTTGCATTCCGGACCGTTCGCGGAAACAAACTGCGTACGGGTTTAACCGTTGCAATTATTGCGTTTGGCATTATGGCCCTGGTAGGTATCAAGACAGCCATTGAGGCCATGCAGCAAAAGTTTCTGGAAAGTTTTTCTACTATGGGTGCCACTGGGTTTACCATCCGGTTCAAAGAGCCGCGAAATATATTTGGTGGCGGTTCAGAATTGAAACGTGAAACAAAGGGCCAGAAAAAGGCAAAAAAATCTAGCCAGGGTAAACCTATTTCACGCGAACATGCAGAACAGTTTAAGCAGAGGTTTGACTATCCTGCCACTGTTGCCCTCACCCTTTTTGGTTCAAGGGATGCCGTAGTATCACTGGGCAGCAAGAAATCGAATCCTACAGTTTATATTAATGGCATCGATGAAAATTATATTTTTCACAATGGGTACGAAATTGCTTACGGTCGGAATCTGACGACATTGGATATAGAAACCGGGCGGAACGTGGCCGTTATCGGCGCTGATATTGCCACAAGGTTCTTTGGTAAAAATCTAGAAGCGGGATTGGAAAAGGTCATCAAAATAAACAACATTCCTTTCCGGGTGGTAGGCACGCTAAAGGCGAGAGGGTCAACACTTGGCCGAAGCCTGGATAATGTTGTGTTAACATCTTATAATAACGTGAGGCGATTCTTCAATTCCAATGTGAATGCTTCTTTTTCCATCCAGGTTAAGGTAGACAATATTAATCTCATGGACGGGGCGATTGGCCAGGCTACAGGAGTTTTCAGACCTATTCGTCAATTAACAACTACAGAAGAGGATAATTTTGTGATGGATAAAAGCGACAGCCTGGTAGCGATGTTGTTATCCTTTTTAAGTGGTTTAACTGGTGCTGCAGTAATTATAGGTTTTATTACATTGATCGGTGCTGCAATTGGTCTTATGAACATTATGCTTGTCGCTGTTACTGAAAGAACAAAAGAGATCGGCCTTATAAAAGCTATCGGCGGAAAAGAAAAAAACATCAGGATCCAGTTTTTGTCTGAAGCAATCGTGATCAGCCTGATGGGTGCCTTTTTTGGTGTGATCCTGGGGGTGATTGTCGGGAATAGTTTCGCGCTGGTATTGAACACGGGATTTGTTGTGCCTTACCAATGGATGTTCATAGGCATAATAATCTGTTTCATAGTAGGACTGCTGGCAGGGCTTTACCCGGCATATAAAGCTTCGAGGATGAACCCGATCGAGGCGCTACGTTATGAATAGTTATGAGTTATGAGTGATGAGTTATGAGTGAGTGATGAGTTGTTAAGTTATGAGTTGTTAAGTTATGAGTTGAAAAAAAGATTTGCATTATAAAGTAATTGAACTAATATAACTGCTATTATATAAAAAGGAAAGCTGCCCCATGAGGCAGCTTTCCTTTTTATATGTATTTATTAAGTTATCAATATTTCTCGACAAACATTTCATCACCACTCATAACTTAACAACTCATCACTCACTCATAACTCATAACTCATAACTCATATCTGAATTGTCATCTTGGATTTAAAATCCTATCTATTCTTTCGTTCAGGTCCTGAAGATGGTACCGGCTCATACGGTCCGTATAACTACCAAGGCTAGCCGAAATTTCTGATTTCAGTGATCTCAGCGTGCCCTTGGCAACAGACATGATATCTGATTTCTTAACATCAATCACCGGTCCGAAAGAGAATGTGATACCAGGTCCGGATCCACCGCCAATCGTGGTACCCGGATTTACGATACCGCCAAGTCTTTCAACAAATGATTTCTGCAGGTTACGACGATAATTATCAATTACTTTCCGGCTTGAGAGTTCTGTGAAAATTCCTTTCTTAAGATCATCCATATATTCATCAATTCTATAACCTGATGGATCACGGTTTACAGAAGATACCAGTCTTTGCAGACGTGCCGTTGACAGCAGGTTACCAAGATAGGCATCCTGTAATGCACTGATGCGGTCGGTAACCGGTGTAACGGTTTTATCCAGTATTGATTTTTCCAGCAGCCAATTAGGTGTTTCAAACAATTGTTTATTAATAAAGGCAACTGCTTCCTTTTGTTTTGCTTTTGGATTCACGGTGAATACCGCACCGGACTGATCAGTTGTTTTATAGTTGGTCATGATACCACCGATGTTCGTAGCTACATGGTTGAGGTAACGGTTGTATTGACCAATCACTTCATTATATACCTCTGTAAGGTCTTTGAAGTCTTCGCCTTTTTCATTCAACCACTCGGGGAGTTTCGGCAATATGTATTTAAGGTTCTTGATTCCATACTCACCGGCTTTCATGGCATTGTCACCAAGATCTTCCGTTTGAGCCCGTGGATCAGCGCCATTCTGAAAATAGAACCTTAATCTTGGATTGTCATAACGTTGTTTAACCCAGCCGTTCAGAATTGCTTTTTCTTCATCTTCGGTTTTGTCAAGCACTGGTTTATATCCCCATTCAATTGCCCATAAATCGTAGTCGCCTATTCTTGGATATAATCCTGCAGGACCGATCTTATCTTCGGGTTGGGCCACATAATTGAAACGTGCATAGTCCATGATTGAGGATGTATGACCATTTGCCTCCACATACGCTTTATCACGAAGTTTTTCAACCGGCGTCGCAGACGATGAACCCATATTATGAGGGAGACCCAGCGTATGGCCAACTTCATGTGAAGAAACAAAACGGATCAGCTGACCCATCAGCTCATCGTCAAACTTACCTGTCCTGGCCTTAGGATCACTGGGTGAGGCCTGGATCAGGTACCAGTTGCGCAGGAGATTCATTACATTATGGTACCAGTTGATATGTGATTCCATGATCTCACCACTGCGCGGATCGTGAATATGGGGACCACTGGCATTTGGAATATCAGATGGTTTGTAAACAACTGCTGAAAAGCGCGCATCGTCAAGGCTCCAGGTGCTGTCTTCCTGCCTGGTTGGAGCACGTTTGGCCACTATAGCATTTTTGAAACCGGCTTTTTCAAATGCTTTCTGCCAGTCATTTACACCCTGGATCAGGTAAGGAACCCATTTTTCAGGGGTCGCCGGGTCTATATAATAAATGATAGGCTTAACGGGTTCAACAAGTTCTCCCTTCTTAAACTTATCTAAATCCTCCGGCTTAATCTCGAGTTTCCAGCGGGTAATGAGGCTGATATCTTTTACACCCTGTGGATCTGCATCGAAATCGGTGAAACCGGTTGAGAAATAAGCAACCCGGTCATCATAATATCTTGAACGCATAGGTACCTTAGGCAACATTACGATGGATGTGTTCAATTCAAAAGTGGCATTGCCTGCAGGACCCTGTGAAGGTATACCAGGGAACAGGGAAGGGGCCGGAGATTTTGAATAAGTCTTTACGGTGCGGATTTCAGTATTGATAGGATAAGTTTTTACATCTACTATATATGACTTATCTGCCTGGACTCCTCCGATTCTCAGGGCTGTTTTTGCAGAAGGCGCAAAAAAGAAGATATCATTGTCAGAACTGATAAAATCTGTAAGATCAAGCACAACTCCTGCACTATCCTGTGAGAATGCTTTTACATCAAATGATGCTGATATAGGTTGAATGTTTGAATTCTGAACGGTTTTATACATTGGCTTGGTGGAATCCTTTGCATATACCGAGAATGAAATGTTACGAAGAAACACTCTGTTATTAGGGCCTCTTTCAAAGCGGATTACGTTTTCATTGATCTCATCGCCTGCGAAACCCAGGAACCCCGCTCTTGTATTTATAGGTGCTTTTGAGATCCGGTTTACAACGAGGATATCTCTTCCCATAATTGAATCACCCAATTCGAAGTAGTATTTATCATCAAGTTTGTGAACAGTGAATAACCCTTTGCGTGATACTGCTTTGGCAGTAATAACCTCCTTGAAAGGCTTTGGACCTGGTCTGGGCGCAACCGCAGGTGGCCTCGGCCTTGATGTATCTGTAGTTGGTGCTGCTGGTCTTACGGGTGTCTGCCTCCGGTCCTGTGAGTTAGTCACCAACAGGCTTCCCGTGAATGCAACAAGCAGTACGGATTTTTTAAAACAGTTGTTTTGGTACATATGATAATAATAAAATTTAGTGAGTGAAGATAGTAAAAAGAGCTTTATGGGACGGGCTGTTCAGCGCATGGAGAAAAAAAATCAGCGTTGTTAATTTGTTTTTAAATTAAGTCTTTATATTGCCATATAATTTATCCAACAAATGCCTACATTTACGACCGGCATTTGAGAAATTCCTTATCTTGTGAACCCCGTCCTTTAATTTGAAATTCAAATAATCTGTTAGAATTAGCAAAATAATCTGTTAGAATAAGCAGTTTTGCCCGGTATTAAGAGCAATTTTTTAATCTATCCATAAGGTCAATTTTTAAACAACTAAAAAAACAAACAATCATGGCTGAGACTAGACCAACTGCAACCGCTGCTGCAAAGAGTAGTACTTCTGTTCAACCGAAAAAAAGCAGCAATTCTATTTCGTGGGTTGCCCCCCTCTTGTGTATCCTGGGTGGATATGGAATCTGGCGTTTTGTGTTAGGTAATGCAAGTAATTTTGCCAAGCCCGATCCAAACGGTGGCTTCTGGCCCAAACATGAAGGCCCGATCGGCGGTCTCGTAAAAATGTATGAAGGCGGAATCATTGTACCTATTTTGATTGCCTGCTTCTTAATCGTGTTGGTATTTTGTATTGAAAGATTTATGACTATCACCAGGGCTACTGGTAGCGGTAATATCGCTGAATTTATTCGTAAAGTCCAGTATCATCTTGCTAACAAAAATGTTGACGCGGCAATTGCTGAATGCGACAAACAAAAAGGTAGTGTAGGTAATGTAATGAAAGCTGGTCTTCGTAAGTACAAAGAAATGATCACTGATACTGAGCTGTCAACCGAGCAGAAAGTAATGAACATTCAAAAAGAAGTTGAAGAAGCTACAGCCCTTGAACTGCCTATGCTTGAAAAAAACCTGGTGTTTCTTTCTACATTGGCTTCGGTATCTACATTGCTTGGTCTTCTTGGAACGGTTATCGGTATGATTACTTCTTTCTCTGCACTTGGTGCTGAAGGTGGTGGTTCTGCTGCTGCTGAACTTTCAAGAGGTATCTCTGAAGCTCTTTATAATACAGCACTTGGTATCGGTACCTCTGCAGTTGCGATCATCATGTATAACGTGTTCACAACTAGGATCGATGGTATCACATACGGTATTGATGAATCAGGTTTTACCCTGACCCAGAGTTTCGCGACCCTTTACAAATAATTGTACCGGTCTTTCTGCCCCCTTTAATAACCTGTAAATATTTCCAGGCATTAATTATGGAAAATGGCAGTAAATGAATCTCATAACGAAACAGAAATTTTAAAGACATGCCAAAAGTAAAAGTTCCCAGAAAAAGCACGAGTGTGGATATGACTGCGATGTGCGATGTGGCTTTTTTGTTGCTTTCGTTTTTCATCCTTACAACCAGCTTCAAGCCTGATGAGGCACTGAAGGTTACTACACCTAAATCTGTGCAGACAAAACCTGCAGAAATGAAAGACGTGGTACTGGTGACAATGGATAAAGAGGGCAAAGTTTATTTTTCTATCGGCGATGACAATCGTGAAGAAAAGCAAAAAACCATTGACATCATTGACCAGCAGAAACAGTTGGGTTTAACTGCCCAGGAAAAAAATTCTTTCCTGAAAACCGGTTCTTTCGTTGGGGTTCCATTCAGCCAGTTAAAACAATATCTTGGATTTAACGCCGAACAGCAAAAAACGGTGAAGCAACCGGGTATTCCTGTAACTGACACCCTCAACAATGAAATGACTGTTTGGATGCAGGCTGCGAATTCTGCATTCCAGGGCAAAAAAATGCAGTTGTTGGTTAAGGGAGATGCAAATGCAAAATATCCGTCATTCAAAGGCGTTATTGACGCTTTCAAAAAGAATGACCTGTTGAAATTCCAGATGATTACAGATCAGGAAAACGTTCCTTTGGGCAGCGAATTGTATAAAAAGAACGCTAACCGCGGAGCTACACAGACACCTGCCGAATAGGTCTTAAAACAACATTAGAAACAACAAAAACATTTGTTATGGCAGAAATGGATACCTCCGGTGGGGGTGGGCATAAGAAAGGGCCAGGCGTAAAAAAAGCGAAGAAGCAATCCACCAGGGTTGATCTTACTCCCATGGTTGACCTTGGGTTCCTGCTGATCACATTCTTTATCTTCACCACTACCATGAGTGAGCCAACGGCTATGAGGTTATACCTTCCAAAGGATACCGAAAAGCCGGAAGAGCAAAATAAAGCCAAGGAGTCAGGCGCATTGACCCTTTTACTTGGTAAAAACAACCAGATTTTCTATTATGAGGGGATCCTGTCTCCGGATGGTGCGAATTTTAAAAACACCAATTTCAAGGATTTACGGGATGTAATCATTACCAAGAAAAAAAGCACTAAACCCGAAGATTTCGTTGTTGTCATCAAGCCAGGACCTGAATCGAACTATGTCAATACAGTTGATGTGCTGGATGAGATGACGATCAGCGAGGTAAAAAGGTATGCATTGGTTGATATCGCAGAGTCTGAGCTTCAATTGCTTAAGGCAAGTGAGGGCGGAGGAGCACCGGCAGCCCCGGCTCCGGCAAAATAATTCCGTTATTTTTATATGGAATCCGGTCGTAACTGAATCTTAATACCAAATACTTCAACACATGGATATAAATAAAATTATGAGTGCCGATATCCTTGATATCATCTTCGAAGGAAGAAACAAGGAATATGGTGCTTATGAATTACGGAAGGGCTACAACAGGCGCCTGACCATAGCTATCGTTTCCATGGCTGCCCTCATTGCACTTTTATTTGTAGGTTACCTGCTGGCCAATAACCTCAGCAGCAACGACAAAAATAAGGAGATGATTGTCGCAGACGTGGAACTTGAAAACATCAAGGAAGAAAAACCAGAGGAACCACCTCCACCACCTCCTCCAAAACCACCAGATCCTCCAAAAGTGGAAATGACCAAATTCACTCCCCCTAAAATCGTAAAAGATGAAGAGGTGAAGGAAGAGGAAAAACCACCAGAAGTTGAAAAACTGGAAGACACAAAGATTTCTATCGTTAACCAGGAAGGTGTGAAAGACGAAGGTATCGTTGCCCCCCCTATCGACGACGGAAAAGGTGTTGTTGAAGCGCCTAAGAAGGTCGAAGAAGATTATGATAAAACCTTTACAAAGGTTGAAATTGAATCTTCCTATCCAGGCGGTCCCGGTGCATGGTCACGTTATCTCAACAAGAGTTTACGTTATCCCCAGGAGGCTATCGATAATGAAATCCAGGGTACCGTTGTTGTACAGTTCATCGTGGATAAAGAAGGAAATGTGAGTGAAGTACAGGCAATCAGTGGTCCTAAAGAATTACATGAGGAAGCCGGCCGCGTAATCAAGAAGAGTGGTAAATGGCAGCCAGCCGTTCAAAATGGTCGCCAGGTAAAATCATACAAAAAACAACCTATCGTTTTCCGTCTCGAAACAGAAGGATAATATTTAGAAGTTTTATTTTAGGTCCCCCGATATCGGGGGACTTTTTTTTGCCCCGTCTACGCCCGCAAGAGCGATTTATGCGACTATCGTGTTGGGCTTCGGCGGGCGAAGCCCGCCTTCGCAGTTAATTGCTGATTGTGGATCAGTCTTTATGGCTTCGGCGGGCAAATCCCGCCATCGCTGTAATTGCGGATTGTGGAGAGTCTTGATGGATTCGGAGGGTAAAGCCGAACATCGCGGTTAGCGGCTACCTATGCATGAGTCTTGCGGGCTTCTTCGGGCCTTGCCTGCCGAAGCCCGGTCAGGAAATCTTCCTATAAAACCTCTTAGCGGACGAAGGCGGGTGCAAAACTTAAAAGAAAAGAAAAACATAGATTGATGTTCGACCAGTTATTTGATAATGCTTTTTCTGAGAATTGAATGTGCCATCGTTTTCAATCACTATCACTTGCGTAATCTTCGTTTGCGTATCTACGTTAGTTCGATTATACGATACTCAAACTAACGTTGGTGGGGTGCTATCCAAAATATATTTTATGGTGACGATCAGTTGCCAGCGATTTCATAAGCTGCAATGCACACATGAAGCAATGCATGTAGAATGATTACATGATGTAATGCTTGCAAGCTGCAATGCACATATTAAGTAATGCATGTAAAATGACCACATGATGTAATGCACGC
Source organism: Flavitalea sp. (assembly GCF_035489435.1). Lineage (NCBI taxonomy): Bacteria > Pseudomonadati > Bacteroidota > Chitinophagia > Chitinophagales > Chitinophagaceae > Flavitalea > Flavitalea sp. The sequence continues at coordinate 50,438 of NZ_DATHKG010000067.1, read as the reverse complement.
AAGATGCAATGCAAGCAAGATGCAATGCACGTATGATGCGATGTCCGGCGATTTCCATAAAACATTATTAATTTCCAGGGCTGTGGAATCCTGAATCTTATAGCATCTTAAATACAAAACTATAAGACCATGGAAATATCAAAAATTTTAACTGCGGACATCCTCGATATTGTATTCGAAGGAAAAAACAAAGAATATGGAGCATATGAATTACGAAAGTCATATGCCGGGCGACTTAGGTTAGCCATCACCGTTACAGGAAGCATTGTGTTGTTATGTGTCGCTGGTTTTTTATTCGCTGATCAGAATAAGCTGGTTACGTTAACGACTTTCGATATACCCGAACCTATGTTAACAAAGTTGGCTGAAGACAAAGTTATTCCGCCACCCGTGGTTCCACCGCCAACTGTTAAGCAACCTGAAGTGATGGAAAGACGAAATCTGGATATTGTGGTTGTTCCTGATAACAAAGTTCCACCAGATGAAGAAGTCCCGTTGAACGAAGATCTCGAGAATGCCAGATTCAGCCTCGTTAACAAAGCAGGAGCGGATTTTGACAACATCCCTGCACCCATTGAAGAATCAGTTGGCAAGGGAATCATTGAACGTCCAAAAAGAGAAAATCCTGATTCTGTATTTCTAAGCGTTGAAATCGAGTCGAGTTATCCCGGTGGTATTGAAGCCTGGAGAAGGTTCCTGATAAAAAATCTGTCGAATAACTATCCCCAGGATGCCGCCGAGCGGGGAATCCAGGGAAAAGTGGTAGTGTTGTTTATAGTAGACAAAGATGGAAATGTCAGCAATGTACATGCCATCGAAGGTCCAAAAGAACTTCATGACCTCGCAACCAAAGTGATAAAGAAAAGCGGTAAATGGCAGCCGGCTCAGCAAAATGGAAAGATTGTAAATTCATATAAACGACAACCTATAGTTTTTACATTAGCAGAGGAATAAAGCAGACAACAAAAATCGGCGCGGACTTTGCAATTTGATCAGATTATTATTGATCAGATTTTTAAATCGAGGGAAAAGCAGTCACTGTCGTATTGATTGCCTTTCTCTTTTTCTTTTATTACCCATCCCTACAAACCCACCAATAACAGCTCCTGTTATTGCAGTACCAACACCGTAGATTAATAATCGTTCGGGTAAATCGAAAGTAACCCACTCGGTGGATGAAGAGCCGTCTCCTGCTACCACCGCAACAAAACAACCGACTACAGCCCCGACTATTGCACCTGTCCATGCCCCCCTGCCAAACCCACCTTTCACTTTGTCATTTGCATAGATCGGCATCACCTTAAAATTGCCGGATTTAGAAAAATTGCCAGATTTAGAAAAATTGCCAGATTTAGGATTTGTATTTGAATAATGACTTATCAATACCGATTGACTACCAGCCTGGTTACTCTCCGGTGCATAATACTGGTCGATAGCGGACAAATTTATTTGCTGATTAATATCTATGAATAATCTGTAAGAAAGCGAAGATTGCTGTAGGTACATAGTAAGTTGTCTATATTCCATAGCCGGACTTAACTGATATAATTGAGTCCGGAGCTTTCTAAGAAGATTACGAGTTGTTGTATAGCCATGGGTCGAATGAGTGAGGATCGGGTATTGTGGATTATCTATTGAGTTGCCATTAAAAGTAAGCTCCTGGCAATAAGTTGCGAACAATATTAACAAAGCAACCAGGCAAACAAGGTAACGTTTCATAATTGGTTGGTTTATGGGGTTAAAAATGCTGTTATTCAGGATCCGCTTTCTCCCAGGTAATTGACGTTAATTCCTGGTTTTAAGAAACATCATGGGTCGGAGAAATCATTGAGTTAAAGACATCAAGCGTCAGAGAAATCATTGCGTTAGAGACATCATGCTTTAGAGACTTCATTGCGTCAGAAACATCCTTTCATTGTAAAACATACATTATAGTATTTTTGCACAAATTTTTCCGGCATGTCTTCGAAGCTTTCAGGGTGGGATGATACTATAGTGGCTCTTTCGACAGCCCCTGGCATTGGCGCCATCGCGGTGATAAGATTGAGTGGTAAAGATACGTTTCGTATAGTGGACGAACTATTTCCGTCAAAAGACCTGCAGCAACAGCCGTCACATACCCTTCATGTCGGTTACCTGGTTGAGAATAGTATTACACTGGATGAAGTAGTTGTAGGTCTTTATAAGGCTCCTAAATCATATACCGGTGAAGATGTAATAGAAGTTAGTTGTCACGGATCTCCGTTTATTCAGCAACAGCTTATACAGGCATTTGCGGCCCTTGGAGCCCGGCATGCGAAACCCGGCGAATTTACCCAGCGCGCATTTTTAAACGGCAAATTGGATCTTACACAGGCCGAGGCGGTGGCTGATCTGATAGCCAGCAATACAGAAGCTTCCCGGAAGGCAGCCTTAAATACCATCAGGGGAGGATTCTCGCATGTACTTAGCGAATTACGCGACCGGCTCATAAAATTTTCGGCACTCATTGAACTGGAACTGGATTTTTCACAGGAAGATGTTGAGTTTGCGGACAGGTCGCAGTTGTATAGTTTGCTGGATGAAACAGCTGAAACCACTGCCAGCCTGATACAATCATTCAAACTCGGCAATGTTATAAAAAATGGTGTGCAGGTGGCAATTGTCGGAAAACCAAACGCCGGTAAATCCACGTTGCTGAATACTTTATTAAATGAAAATCGTGCTATCGTCAGTGATATTGCTGGCACTACCCGTGATACCATAGAAGAAGTGCTGAATATCGATGGAATTCTTTTTCGGTTAATCGACACAGCTGGAATCCGGGAACATACTACCGATTTGATTGAAAGTATCGGTATTGAAAAAAGCCTTGAGAAAATGGCGCAGGCGGATATTGTCATTTACATTTTTGATATTAATGAAGAAACACCTGCTCAGATTCAAACTGTGGTGAATGATCTTCAAAGCCGGTCCATCGATTATCTCCTTATAGGAAACAAATCCGATCTTGCTGGTCAGGGTTTACATGAAGCTTTTAATGATTTTGAAAAACTGATTTTTGTTTCCGCTAAAACCAATGAACATATTGATACGCTAAAGGACCATCTTACAACTATGGTGCTTGAAGGAGATGTTCAGACAGAAGGAACAATAGTTACCAATGCAAGACATTTTGATTCGCTTCAGAAGATAGCCATCTCTGTTCACGAAGTTCGCCAGGGACTAGACAACAATATCCCAAGTGATTTGATTGCCCTGGACATCCGCAGATGTCTTCATTTTCTTGGCGAGATAACCGGTGAGATCACTCACGAAGATCAGCTCGATTATATTTTTAGTAAGTTTTGTATTGGGAAGTAGTCTTGGTAATTCATTATTAATTAATGGTTTCCATCTTTTGAAATCCTCGGCAGGCAACATCTCATAAAAGCTTTATGCGGTTTCTTTCTAAACCATCTATGCAGAGATTCACTGCCCGATATTCTTGATCAATCCCGAAATATTCACAGACTTTCCGGCATCTGATTTTTGCTGGCAATACGGTGTATGAAATTCATGCATTTGCATAAATCGGAGTGTAGGAGTTTTTAGGATCCTGCGTCCCGATATCACGAAATCAGGGTTCAACAAATACTCACAAACCCAGTGATTTGACAAAACATCTCTATGATTCATCCCTATTGGGATCTCATGTTTCCCTATAAAAACTCTGTTACCCTCAATATGAGTGATCTGTGATCGGTTAATGATAAAGGAGCGGTGAACAAGAATAAAATGTGTTGCCGGTAATAATTTCTCGATACCTGATAAGGTTATGTTTGGAATTAGTACACCGGTATCAGTTGTTAGTTTTGTATAGTTTCCATTTGCTTCGGCATAGATCAATTTGTCATACTTTATATTATACATTTTTTCTTCAGTTCTGATAAAAAACGAATCATCAATCGAAGGGTCCTGAACGGGATCATAGGGTTTAGCCTTGGTATTGATGCGGGTTACTGCTTTGCCTAGTGCGATAATAAATCTTTCCAGAAGAAATGATTTAACAAGATAATCGCAGGCATCAAGGTTAAAAGCGTCAACCGCATATTCTTTATATGCGGTAGTAAAAATAACCTCGGGTGGACTTTTAAGAGTTGAAAAGAAGTTGATACCATCCAGAACCGGTAAATGTATATCAAGAAATAACAATCGAATTTCCGTTGTGTTCAGGATGGTTTTTGCCTCCAGTGCATTACCAAATAGCAATTGCGCCTGGAACTCTCGAAAAGCAATGGAAGGAAATGGTCGGAATTATTACAGGTACACCGCCAATAAGCCTGGCATCTATACAAATCAGGGAATCCTTTCTGCGAGGCCACTGGCGACAAAATTTTTGATTGCACGGTCACTCTACAAGAATTCTTCAGAATCGATAGATACTTTTATTTTTCTAAAGTAAAAAAATATGAAAAAGTATCTTTTATCGCTACTATTCGTTGGAGCAATCTTTGGTCTATCCGCGCAGGAAAAATCAACTGGAGCTCCTGCTGCCGCAAAGCAGGCATTCGCTAAGGCCTTTCCCGGTGCCTCTAAAGTGAAATGGGAAAAAGAGGGAAAAGAATATGAAGTAAACTTTATACAGGGCGGTAAGGAAATGTCGGCAGTGTACGATGAAAAGGGAACACTCAGCGAAACTGAAGAGGAAATAAAACCATCTGCCCTCCCCGATTCCATCGTAACTTATATAAAGGAACATTACAAAGGGGCAGCCATTAAAGATGCCGCCAAAATTACAAAGCCGAATGGCGATGTTATGTACGAAGCCGTTGTGAACAAAACAGATCTGATGTTCGATGCCAATGGAAAATTCATCAAAGAGGAAAAAGACTAAAAAGAGAACACAAAAATAAAAACCGCAGGCCCTCTGCGGTTTACTTATTTATATGAAAAGGGTTTATTTTCTGGTCTTTATTCTCCTGATATGTTCAAAGGCATATGTCTCTGCACAATCGCACGCACTTGATTATTATATTCAACAAGGTATCGAAAATAGTCCGCTCATAAAGGATTACTATAACCAAGTGTTAAGTAATCGGATCGACAGCCTGAAGATCCGGGCTGCCAATAAATTCCAGGTAGCAGGAACAAGCAACAATCTATATGCGCCTGTAATGCGTGGCTGGGGATATGATGATGCTATTACCAATGGCGCTAATATCAGTGCGGTTGTGGGTGTCAGTAAGACGATCATCAGCCAACATAACCTGCAGAAACAATATAAAGCACTTGATCTGCTGAACGATCAGCTCAACAATACCGCGAAACTCACAGAGCAGGATCTCAAACGCACAATAACTGCGCAGTATGTTACAGCCTACGGTGATCTGCAGGAATTGAGCTTCTCATCGGAGATCTATTCGCTTTTAAAAAAGGAAGACAGCATCCTTCGTAAGCTGACGGAAAATAATGTGTACCGCCAAACTGACTATCTCACTTTTATTGTAACTCTTCAGCAGCAGGAACTGGTTATAAAGCAGGCTGATATCCGCTTCCAGGCAGATCTTTATACACTGAATTATCTCTGTGGCATTTCGGATACAATGCTGGTAAAGCTCGATTCTCCTTCGATTGCTCCTGCGGATCTTCCGGAACCGATGAATTCCGTTTTTTTTAAACAATACCTGATCGATAGCCTGAAGCTTGTAAACGACCGCGCAATGAATGATCTCAATTATAAACCTGGGCTGAACGTATTTGCCGATGCGGGATATAATTCTTCCATGGCGTATTTGCCATATAAAAACTTTGGTGCGAGGATTGGATTTGGTGTCACCGTACCTATTTATGATGGCAAAAAAAGAAAACTACAAAACAGGCAATTTGATATTGCAGAAAGTACACGGGCAGGATATCGCGATTTTTATATCCGGCAATATGATCAGCAGATCATTCAGCTGAATTATCAGATCAGAAGTACAGAAGAACTGATCAGCCGAATAAGTCAGCAGATCAAATACTCCGAAACACTTATTGAGGCCAACCTCCGATTGATAATGACAGGTGATGCACGAATCACCGATCTCGTAATCGCCTTAAATAACTATATGAGCGCAAAAAACCAGCTAACACAGAATAGTGTTAGCCGGTGGCAACTTATTAACCAGCTTAACTACTGGAACAGGTAAATTTTTGAAAATATGAAGATAGTTTGGTTTCTGTTGTTCAGTTTAGCGGGTTGGGTTATCGTGCCTGCCTGTCACACTTCTGCTACTACTGAAGAAGCAACGATAGAAGATATAACAACGCCCGTTACTGTCACCTCAATAAGTCATGAACCTTTGCTGGAATTTGTAGAGCTTAATGCTACTTCTTCATTCCTTATTAAGAACTATATAAAAGCCAATGCGACGGGGTATCTGAGAGCAGCAACTATAAAACCCGGACAACAGGTAAAAGCAGGGCAGGTATTATTTACTATCAAAACGAAAGAAGCAGAAAGTCTTGGAAATACAATCACTATTCTCGATTCTTCCTTTCGCTTTTCAGGCGTCAATTCCGTAAAAACAAACACAACAGGCTTTATCGCCGAGGTTAACCATCAGGATGGAGATTATGTCCAGGACGGCGAGCAGTTAGCGGTTATTACAGAGATTAACAGTTTTGTTTTTCTTCTCGACCTGCCTTACGAGCTAAAAGCACTTGCGCCCAATAATAAACAATTGTTGCTTTTTTTACCTGGTGGCGATTCGCTGGTGGGTGTTGTCAGCTCTGCCATGCCCGTTATGGATTCAGTAACACAAACACAACGAATCGTTATTAAGGTTGCCAACAGGAATTCGATGCCCGAAAATCTTATTGCCCGCGTGCGGCTAACGAAACCAATGCGGCAGGCTTTGGTTTCTATACCAAAAGCGGCACTGCTTTCAAATGAAACACAAACAGAATTCTGGATCATGAAATTGATAGATAGTACGACTGCTGTAAAAGTTCCTGTATCAAAAGGGATCGAAATGCAGGGTAGGGTAGAGATCATTTCACCACCGCTAAACGATCAGGACAGCATAGTAGTTACCGGAAACTATGGGTTACCCGATACTGCTCATATTAATATTATCCGGTAAACCATAACAAGTGAAAAACTTTTTTGTATCATATGAAAATCCTTTGATCGTTTTGATCCTGCTTATTCTTGCAGGAGGTGTTTATACTTATATAAAACTACAGACCTCTCTTTTTCCTGAGATCACATTTCCGAAAATAAAGATCATTGCAGATGCGGGCTTGCAACCGGTTGATAGGATGATGGTCACAGTTACGAGACCGATAGAAAATGCTGTTCGACGTGTACCGGAACTCCAGATGGTTAGAAGTACTACGGGTAGGGGTAGCTGTGAGACATCCGTTTTTCTTAACTGGAACGCTGATATCGACCTGAGCCTTCAACGAATTGAATCAAGGATAGCGCAGGTACGCGGCCAGCTTCCACCAGGCCTGCAGGTAAGCGTAGAAAAAATGAATCCTTCTATTTTACCTGTGATGGGATATACCGTGGAGAGTCATAACAGATCACCAATAGAATTGAAATTGCTTTGCGATTACACTATAAAACCTTTTTTATCGCAGGTGCAGGGCGTTTCAGAAGTCAGAGTAGTCGGTGGTAAGACCAAGGAATACTGGATACAGTTAGACCCTCGGAAAATGAGTAGTCTTGGTATTACCAGCGATATCGTTAATACCGCTTTATCACAGACGAATTTTATACGATCTAACGGGTATGTATCAGACTTTAAATTCCTTTACCTATCTGTTACCGATGCAACGGTTCATAACCTGGAACAACTGAAATCGCTTCTTATAAAAAATGATGGGAAAAGAATTATTCAGCTGCAAGATATTGCGGAAGTATCCATTAATGAAGCAGTCGAATACATTCGCGTTAATGCGAATGGAAAAGCTGCCGTGCTGGTGTCCATAATAAAGCAACCCACTGCCAATCTTTTACAGATAGCATCGGATATGCAGAAGCAAATTACAACGCTGAAAAAAATGCTCCCAAAAGACGTTGTGGTCCGGCCCTATTATGTCCAGGCCGATTTTGTTACTGATTCTGTGAAAAGTGTTGCCGATAGTCTATGGGTCGGTCTTGCACTCGCGATCATAGTTGCCGTTCTTTTTTTGCGATCGGCGAGAGCGAGCATTACACTATTGCTGACAATTCCGGTAACGCTTTGTCTTACGCTGATAACGCTTTTTGCTATCGGATATACACTGAATATTATGACGCTCGGTGCTATTGCAGCGGCCATCGGACTAATCATAGACGATGCAATTGTGGTGGTGGAACAGATATACCGAACACAGGAAGAGCATCCTGAAGATCCGGTGTCTTCGCTTCTGCAGAAAGCTATCCGGTATTTATTTCCCGCAATGCTTGGCTCTTCGATAAGTACTATCGTAATCTTTATACCATTTGTACTGATGACCGGAGTAGCAGGTGCGTACTTCAAGGTAATGACCAATACCATGATCATTGCGCTGGTTTGCTCATTTTTTATAACCTGGTTATGTTTACCGGTTATCTATCTCGTTTTCACACGACATAAAAAAAAGAAAATAAAAACTGCCGATGTCCATCTCGTAAAAAATCAGAAATGGGTTTCTTTTTTTATCAGACGGCCTTCTCTAAGTTTTATTTTTTCCGGAGCGCTCATGGTGTTGATCATTTTAATTCTTCCTCGTCTACAGACCGGTTTTTTGCCAGAAATGGATGAAGGCAGTATTATACTGGATTATGCCTCACCACCCGGAACCTCTCTCGATGAAACAGACCGAATGCTACGCCAGGCCGAACAATTATTACAATCGGTTCCTGAAGTAGAAACTTATTCACGACGAACGGGAACAGAGATGGGCTTCTTCATAACTGAACCTAATACCGGTGATTATCTGATTCAACTCAAAAAGAATCGCAATAGAACTACCGACGAAGTGATCGCAGATATTCGCGCCCGTATTGAATCAACCCAACCCGCTTTAAGAATAGATTTCGGACAGGTAATAGGGGATATGCTTGGCGACCTGATGAGTTCCATTCAACCAGTGGAGATAAAAGTATTTGGAGATGATCAGCAAACATTGCAACAACTATCACAACAGATAGCTGCAGTGGTAGAAAAAATGCAGGGCACTGCAGATGTATTTGATGGCATTGTAATAGCGGGTCCCGGTATCAGTATACAACCTGACTATGGTAAACTTGCTCAATTCGGAATTTCTCCTGGCGGTTTCCAGGCACAGGTTCAGGAAGCGCTGGAGGGAAGTGTCGCTGGAAATATACTTGAGAAGGAACAGTTGTCCAATATCCGGGTGGTATACGCAAAAAGGCAGAATCAAAGCATGGAATCGATCAGAAACCTTAGCATTTTCCTTCCGAATGGCAGTGTCAGGCCCCTTTCTTCCCTGGCTACGGTAAAAGTGAATCCGGGTGATGCGGAGATCCAGCGTGAGAATCTACAGACTATGGGCGTTATTACGGCCCGACTCGACAATAGTGATTTGGGAACAGTGATCAAAGAAATACAACTGGCGATCACAAAACAGATAGCGCTGCCTGCAAATTATCATATCGAATATGGTGGCGCTTATGCGGAACAGAAGCAATCATTCAATGAATTACTGACCATCCTTATCACAGCGAGTCTACTGGTATTTGCAGTTATTTTATTTTTATTCAGAGAGCTGAGGGTAGCATTGACAATTTTATTTATCGCCGTTCTTGGCATTGCAGGAAGTTATCTTGCACTATATCTGACCACAACGCCACTCAATGTCGGAAGTTATACCGGCCTCATAATGATTGTAGGTATCATCGGTGAAAATTCCATCTTTACTTTTTTGCAATTCAGGGAGGCGTTGAACTCACGTTCCGTTGATGATGCGATCGTATTCGCAATCTCTACCAGGCTTCGCCCCAAATTGATGACGGCCTTAGGAGCTATAATCGCTTTGTTACCGCTTGCACTTGGTATTGGCGCCGGAGCGCAGTTGCACCAGCCACTGGCGATCGCCGTAATAGGTGGGTTTTTAATTGCGCTTCCATTATTGTTGATCGTGTTGCCTTCCATGCTCCATCTACTATATAATACACGTTCTTCCACAAATCTTCCATCAACCTAAAATATTAAAAAATGAATTAATTGTAAATATTGAAGATAAAAATGAGATCATACAGGTTGATGTGAAAACAAACACGGTTGAAAAACATTGGCATTAACTCCGGCTGATGGGCCAACAGGTCTTGCAATAGATAGAAAATCACATCGGTTGTTTGCCGGATGTGATAAATTGCTGATAGTGCTGGATGCAATTCCAGGTAAGGTTATTCAACAGGTACCTATCGGCGATGGATGTGATGACGTAGCTTATATATGCATTTTATATAATAAACTTATCCTTCAGCTCAATCCCAGTTGTGTTGCTTAACAGATCATCATTCTGAAAGCGGTTAAACCAGAAATACTTCTTTAAGAGGTTAAAGTTTTCCATCCAAAGTGTCAATTATTCGAAACCGTTATATTATTGGTCATGGTATATTTCACATGGGATAAGTATAACTACTATTGGTAGATTGTAACGGATTGTGTTTCTTCGTTTGAATATTACTATCCCCCCCCTATTGCAAAGCGACGTACCCGGATGTGAATCTCAGTCCTATCAAAATCAAAATATGGGTAAAAATATATCCTTAAACCAGGGAGTCCGCATTATTACTTTTCGCAGCCTTTCACTCAAACAACGGCTTCCACTGTTGATCTGTGTTTTATTACTTGTTATTATTATTACATTTAGCTTTATCTCTTATTTTGGAGTGAAGCGCGCCGCGCTTGCTATGGGACGAGATCGCCTGCAAGCCCTGACCGAACAATTAGGGAGCTTATTCGGAAAATCAGCTGAAGCCTTTATAAACACAACGCATGCGACCGCCAATCAAAGGCCGGTAAAAGAATATTTGCAGTCTGGTAACACGGTACTGTTGGACAGTGCGAAGGAAGCGATTGAAAAAATGCGACAGGATTCACTTTCCGTTTTTGTGCAATTGCTGGATGTTAACCGGAAGCCATTATTTTATTCTTCAAAAGCCGGTATCGGGAAACGGGTAAATTTTGATTCTTTATTGATCACAGCAATTCTGCCTACTGATACTTCAAAAGTTGGAAAATTATGTGTGGTAAATGACTCCATTTATTACCCTGTTATCACCAGTGTATTGGGAAAAAGCGGTGCAATAGGATATGTGGTCAGATGGAGAGTGATGCGGACTACACCGGAAGCATTAAAACAGTTTTCTCAGTTGCTTGGTACGGATGCAGTCATCAACCTGGGTAATAAGGATAAGACCGTTTGGACCAATATGATAAAATCTATCGGTGTACCACCGATGGAAAAAGCATCCGACAAAAACTCTTTTGACTATTCACGAAACGGAACCGCGGTTATTGCCGCAATGAAGCCGATTCCCCATACGCCCTGGGTGGTGTTACTGGAGCTTTCCGAAGCGAAAGTACTGGAGGCCGCCACACGGTTCCTGAGCTTGCTGCTTGCCACGGGAGCGATACTGATCGCTGCAGGTATTTTTATTGCCTGGCTTATGAGCCGAAATATCACCCGACCTTTGGAGGAACTTACAGTTGCTGCTACTTCTATAGCGGCTGGCAATTATTTATCAAAAGTAAAGGTGAACCGCAACGACGAAACGGGCAGACTTGCGATCGCTTTTAATACTATGGTGGCACAGGTAAGCCAATCGCAGCAAAATCTTGAGCAGAAAGTAAAGGAACGCACGGCTCAACTGGAAAGGGTGAATAAAGAACTGGAAGCTTTTTCGTATTCGGTGTCGCACGATCTTCGGGCACCACTTCGGGCCATAAATGGTTATGCCCGGGTGCTGAACGAAGACTATAATGCAGCGCTTAATGAGGATGCCACGGCGCTTGTCGACAAGATCATTTCAAATGCAAAAATGATGGGGAAGCTTATTGATGACCTGATCGCTTTTTCGAAGATGGGAGGGCAGGAACTGGCGCGTCATCAAATAGATATGAATAAACTGGTACAGGCATGTGTAACTGACTTGCTGCAAGCTGAACCGGAAGGCAGATACAAGGTGATAGTGGATAAACTGCCTGCCTGCCAGGGTGATCCAAATCTTATCAAACAGGTCTGGACTAACCTGATCGGTAACGCGATCAAATATTCATCCAAACAAGCCAATCCTGTTATTGAAATAGGTTTTCAGAGGGAAAATCCGGTACCGGTTTATTTTGTAAGGGATAATGGTGTAGGATTCGATATGCAGCATGCACATAAACTATTCGGTGTTTTTCAGCGCCTGCATAGCCAGAAAATGTTCGAAGGAACGGGAATAGGGTTGGCTTTTGTAAAAAGGATCATCACCAAACATTCCGGCGAGATCCGGGCAGAAGCAGCGGTTGACCAGGGCGCCACTTTTTATTTTACCGTACCCCACGCAAAAGAACCAGGCCGCGAAGCAGAAGGAACATATTCACAGGATTCAACGCAACTGGTAATAACAGAATTCAAGGCAACTAGTAACATATGAGTAAAAATGTAGGAGAAATTTTATTGGTAGAAGACAATATGGATGATGCCGCTTTAACGATCAGGGCATTGAAAAAAGTGAATCTTGCGGATAGTGTCATTCACCTGGAAGACGGACAGGAAGCCCTCGATTACCTTTTTGGCGGCAAATATACTATCAAACCCAAAGTGATCATGCTGGATATCAAAATGCCAAGGGTGGATGGAATTGAAGTATTGCGACGCGTAAAAGCCGACGAGAGCACCCGGGCCATCCCTGTAGTCATTATGACCTCTTCGAGCGAAGAGAAGGATCTGATAGCCAGCTACCAGCTTGGAGTAAACAGCTATGTGGTAAAACCCGTTGAGTTTGAAAATTTTGCTAAAGCAGTGAGCGAATTGGGGATGTACTGGCTGTTAACAAACCAAATTCCGAAGAGCTAGTTAATAATAACCGAGAATGAGCCAATTTTTAAGAATACTTCATCTGGAAGATCTGCCCTCCGATGCCGATATGGTAGCCAGGGAGCTCAAGAAGGCCGGATTGCAGGGAGAGATTTTTTTAGCAGAAACCAAAGAAGAGTTCATACGGGGCTTAACAGAATTTTCGCCCGATATTATATTGTCTGATCATTCCTTGCCTTCTTTCGATTCGCATGAGGCGCTTAAAATTGTAAAAGAACTTAATATCCAGATTCCTTTTATTCTTATCACCGCTACTGTTTCGGAAGAGTACGCGGTAAATGTGATGAAGGAAGGGGCCAGCGATTATATTCTGAAAGACCGGTTACAACGTTTACCCCGCGCCATTACCAGTGCCATGGATAGCTATCGGTCCAGGGCCGCGCGCATACAGGCGATCGAAACATTACGCTTGTCTGAACGTAAATACAAGTTATTGTTTGAAGGAAATCCATTGCCGATGTGGATGGTTTCATGCACCACCCTTACCATCATCGATGTGAATGAATCTGCCATACATCATTACGGGTATACCAGAGAAGAATTTCTGGCCATCAACTCTCAAAGCCTGAACTTACCCGGATACGAAACGGAAGGCCTTCAGCAATCGGGGATCCGTCATCACAAGAAAAAAAATGGGGACCCTGTTATTGTGGAAGTGATCGCGCATGAAGTGCTTTACGAAAATGAACCAGTTATATTGGTGCTGGCCAATGATATTACTGACAGGTTAAAAGCAGAAGCGGAAATTGAACGCCAGCGCAAACTTCAGCAAAAACTGATAACGGAAACGAGCATAAAGGTACAGGAAAGAGAGCGGGATGAGATCGGTAAAGAACTACACGACAACATCAACCAGCTCCTGGTGGCCTCAAAACTATACCTGCAGTATTCCGTGGAAACGGAAGGAATTAAATCTGAAGGGTTGAAAAAATGTGGGGCTACTCTCAACCTTGCAATTGAAGAGATCCGCAAATTGTCACAGTCGCTGGTAGCTCCGTCATTGGGCGATATCAGTTTGATTGAAGCTATCAACAAGCTGACTGAACTGATCAGCCTTACCACTTCCGTGCACCTGGAACTAAGCACCGATAACTACCGGGAAGAAGAGCTGGATAACAGTATAAAGCTGACCATTTACAGGGTTATCCAGGAGCAGATCAACAACATCATAAAACATGCACGTGCAAAAAAAGCTGTGATCGCGTTGAGCATGACTTCCAAACATATCTGTCTTACGATAAGAGACGATGGTGTCGGCTTCGATAAAAGCAAGGTGACTGGTGGTATCGGTTTAAGAAATATGAGCAACCGTGCGGGCTTCTACGATGGCAGCGTCAATATCATCTCCTCTCCCGGGCAGGGATGTGTGCTGAAAGCGATCATTCCTCTCAGCACAAAAACCTCAAGGGAACCGGAACTTTTGGCAAAGGATCAGTTCCCTAAGGAAAACCAGCCTGCTGCACGGAGCTATTAAATGTAAAAAAGGTTATTCGTATTCGAATTGGATCGTAGCTATACCATCGGTAGATGTAAGCACATAACCATTGGCGTCATATGTATATTGAGAGGTAATCGATCTGTCGAAGTTATTGTTCGGGAAATCAAATTTTGCCGACAACACTTCATTCCCGGCTGAGTACTGCAGTGAGAAGCCCGCGTGATCAAGCACCCATTTTGAAACCGCCGGTAATACTGGCTTTTTGTTCCCAAAACTAAATTCCGCGGTGTACTGGAACGGCGCGTCTGCAGTTACTTTGGTAAGGTTACCGTTGCTGTAGTGCATCCCGAAGTCTGTTTCTGCATTTTCAGCAAGCTGCATTACGAGATGTATATTTTTTACCTGGTTATTTTCTACGGTATAGGTAAGGAGGTCATCTTCGATCAGTTCCTGAGGTTTACCAGGACGGCTCATCCAACTTTTAAATCTTGCAGATTTTGGAACATTGTCCACAAAGACATAATTGTAAATATTATGGAATTCTTCGTCGCTTTGCTCAGCTTGTGCCAGATTGCCTGCCGCGTCGTAGCTAAACAGGGTTTTCTCTATGTTATTATCTGCGATAATCGATACCAGTCTTTTGCTGCCATTATAAGCTAATGTGTAAACAGTTGTTGCACCGTTTTTGATCTTAGTCATTTTTTTCAAAACCTTTTCTGATGGAGATGGTTTAGGATCCGTATCAGGGTTAGGGTTCGGACCATCGACATTGTCTTTTTTACATGAGCTCAATATTAGCATGGCGGCGGTTGTTGCCAGGAAGAAAAACTTTTTCATAATACGATTTTGTTTGTTTGAGTGTTAATGCTGCGCAATATTACCGGCTAACATGTCAGCATTCAAACGAGACAGGACTGGACTGTCCTAAGCAGTGAATGAATTGAGGATTCAGCAATTCGGCACTCAGCACTACCCGTGATACCATAGAAGAAGTGCTGAACATCGATGGAATTCTTTTTCGGTTAATCGACACCGCTGGGATTCGGGAACATGCTACCGATTCAAATCAGATCTTGCGACTTCTCTTCGTTGCCCAGATCTTTTCATTGGTTGTAAAATTCATTTCAACCGTCGATTAAATTTGATACTGGAATGGTAATGGGCGTATTTGCGCTCAAAACAGCTCCATGAATACCAGGAACATCACGCCCAATTTTCCAATATGGCTTAAAGTATCGTGTTACTTTTTAATCATTATTGCTGCAGCTTATATAGCCAGCATATATCCGATGCTCGATAGTCTCTTTTACTATTTTGCCATTGCAATGTTATTAAGTTATATAATGTTGAGACAAGAAAGGAAATCGCTTTTTAGCCTTGGGTTTAAACCAGAAAATACAAAAGATTGGAAACATTTTTTCTCCGGTATTGGTATAGGCTTTCTTGCCTTGTCACTCACGGCTGGGATAACGATTTTACTAAATAAAGGCAGTTTACAATTTTCCGGAAAGGTCGATGTAGTTTATATCCAGGTGCTGATCCTGATTCATTTTTGGTCGTCTTTTGTACAGGAGTTTACTTATCGTGGCTATCCTTTTCAAAGCATGTTGAAAGTTTATGGTCCATGGACTGCCCAGTTAGTCATCATCGTTCCCTTCGCTATAATGCATCTGAAGTTGAATACACATATTACCTTGAATCAATTTTTAATGACCTTACTTACAACAGGACTGGGATCAATTTTATATGGTCTTTGCTACATAAAAACAGGGAAATTGTTGTTGTCGATTGGAGTGCATATGGGATGGAACGTGGCTCAGGCTCTTATCCCTCGTTCTCCGGAGCAAAATAAAACCGCGCTTTTCAATCTGATTCAGGATCCTGATTCATATAAACCAATAAATGTGTTGATACCTTATCTGGTAGTTGCTGTTGTAATGATTGTTACAGTTTCTTCCTGGAAACCGCATGTCAATAAAATCAAATATTAAAGCGCCGTCTGTATCGCAAATGCTTTAGTGCAGAATGCTGTTCCGGCATCTAATTTTTGCTGAACCGCTTTTCAAAAAATTCTTGTTGAGGTTTGTTTTAAAGCCAATTCCAAATTTGGTATCGGTCTTTATAGATAGTTGATTCGTCCATATTTGCCCTTACTCGCTTTTCAACGTTTCAGCAGGATTTGCCAAAGCTGCACGCGCAGCCTGCAGGCCCAACGTCAGAATCGCAATACCCATTCCAATCACCGAAGCGAGCGCAAACATCCACCAGCTCAATCTGATTCGGTATTGATAGTCATGCAGCCAGTTGTTCATTGCCCACCAGCCTAAGGGAGTGGCAATAATAATTGCAATCATCACCAGCTTTAAAAGATCTTTTGTTAGTAAAACAGTAATACCTGAAACACTGGCCCCCATCACTTTTCGAATACCGATTTCTTTGCGTCGTCTGTTGATCATGAACAAGGTGAGGCCAAGTAAACCAAGCACAGAAATCAATATGCTCAGCCCCGAAAAAATAAACGCCAAAAACAGGAAGTTCCGATCTGCGCGGTATAGCCTTTCAAACTCATCATCTGCAAAAGAATATTCAAAAACGCTGTTTGGAAAAAACTGTTTGAACACCGCCTGCGTACGGGTCAAAGCATCTTCCACATCGCTCGGGTTCGACTGAATGATAAATGCTTCGGCAAGCGGGCCGTCGATCCTGTACACCAGTGGCACGATCGGCTCACGCATATTCTGATGATAAAAGTCTTTTACCACACCAATCACTATTCCTTCATTGATACGCTTACCGATCACCGGTTGCCTGATGCCGAATTTTTTCACAGCAGATTCGTTCAATATGATATTTTTTTGATCGGTTTCCACTTTATCATCAAACCATCTACCCTGTGCCAGCTGAAGATTCAAAATACCAGCAATTGATTTTTCAGCATCAAATGCGATATAAGATGGATTAAAGTCATCCGGCTTCCCGTCCCAGTTAAGTCCGCGACCTGTAACATAATTGTTATTGACTACCGACGAAAACGACGCGCGCGATATGGCCATGATCTGAGGGAGATTTTGCAGTTCGTGTTTCAGCGCTGAAAGAAAACTCTCGCGCGCAATTTCGACCTGTTTGTTTTTTTCTGCGTCGCCTGAAAAGCGAAATAGCTTGCTATGAAACTCTGGTGGAAGTGTGGCTGTGAATACTTGTGATTTGTTATATGCGTTGTTTTCTTTCTGAATAAATATCAACTGGCGCTGCGCAACAATCGTGGCAATAATCATAAAAAGGGCGAATGCAAACTGGCCAACTATCAGCGCCTGTTTGAACCAGCTGTTTCTGATATTGAGAAACATATGTCCCTTCAACAGGTTCATTGTTTTCTGGGATGACAAAATGATGGCGGGATAGAGGCCTGTCAACAGTATTACGGCAACCAGCACCGTAGCTATGATGCTGATATATGATGTATTGATAGAAAAATCTGTAAATACTGAACCGCTTATGTTTTTTAATAGGGGCATTGCAAAAACAGCAAGAGTAATTGCTATCACCATCGCGATCAATGTGTTAATAAGTGCTTCCGCCATTACCTGTAAAAATAATTGCGTGGCGGTAGCGCCGGTGATCTTTCTGATGCAAAGCTCCTTCACACGATCACCAATTTTGGCGATCGAGAAATTAACGTAGTTGATGCTTGCAGTGACAAGCAGGATGATCGCCAACCAGGTGAAGATCGTTACCCGTTTGTTGTCGCCATGTTGAAATGCAGAAGTCTGAAATTCAGAATGAAAATACATTTGCCTGAGCGGCAGCAATCCGATATTGTTTCTCGCGGTTTCATGTTCTTTAATAATCTTGTTTATTTTTTCCTCTACGATGGCTGTTGAAGCATTGCTGTGGAGTCGCACAAAAGTTTTGACAGGGCTGTATTGCCAGTCGTTCATTTCCACCAGATGGTTTGCCGTTTTGAGATATGATTTCAAGGGGAGGATTGCATTAAACTGAAAGCTCGAATTCGGTTGGTTATCGGCGATCACGCCACTCACCGTGAACACTGTTGAATCAATGATTACGATCTTTCCGACGGCGGATGATGTACCAAAGATTTTTTTCGCCCTGCTATCTGTGATAATGAGGTTATTTGGGTGAGCATTAAACAGTGCAGGCGAGCCTTCGATGAACCTGTAACTAAAGACATCGAACCAGTTCTCATCTACATAAGTGCTATTTTCTTCTCTGAAAATTTCGGTACCATTTTTTAGTGTAAGTTCATTTCTGGCGATCCGAAGCATTTGCGTTGTAAGTTCCAGTTCAGGGACACCATTCGCGATTGCCATACCTAATGGATATGGTGTATTTTCGTTCGCCGGACCCTCATTGCCGGTCGATTGTGCCAGCGTTTTCAGGAGATGGATTCTATCGGCCTGTTTGTGAAATCCATCATAACTGCGTTCGTTTTGAACCCATTTTGCAATCAGGAGAACAGCGGCCAGTGCAAGGGCCAGACCGCCGACATTAATAATAATGGGTAGTTTCCTGGTCCTGATCCTTTGACACATCATTTTGGCGTAGTAATATATCATAAAGCTGGCAAGATCAGTTAGATGTGAATTTCATTCCAAAGTATTGCTTTTTCCTTATTTTTTTTGATACAATAGTATTTTTAATCAGCTCAGCGTCGCTGCTGTCTTTGCGCAACACTTGTTCACACGCTTTCTTTATTTTGATTCTGGAAATAATCCGGTTTTGAAACACCCAATTTTTTCATTTTAGAATGTAAGGTAGTCGCCGGAATTCCCAGTACATCGGCAGCCCCGCCAATACCGGATATCTTACCCTTACATTTTTTTAAAACTTCAATGATATATGAGGACTCGATTTCCTGCAGGCCTTTAGGGGAAATATCGGCATCATCACTTTTAATTTTGTTCTTTACCGGCAGTTGTATTTCTTTTAATACATTTCCCTCGGTTAAAAGAATACTTCTTTCGATCAAATGTTCCAGCTCTCTTACATTTCCAGGCCATGAATAGCTTTTTAACTCCTTGTTGACTTTCGCTGATATAGAAGTAACTTTTCGTCCAGTGATTCTACTATAGCGTTCAACAAAAAAATTTGCTAAAGGCTCAATATCTTCCAACCTGTCTCTTAAGGATGGAAGGTTAATTGGAAATACATTTAATCGGTAATAAAGATCTGGTCTGAACCGATGTGAATTTACTTCTTCATCCAGTTTACGATTAGTAGCTGCAATAATTCGCACATTTACCTTTATTGTCGTTTTCCCGCCCACTCTTTCGAATTCCCGTTCCTGAATTACCCGCAATAATTTCACCTGTGTTTCAAGAGGCATTTCTCCAATCTCATCCAGGAACAGCGTTCCGTTATTAGCCAATTCGAATTTTCCAATCCTTCGATCAATCGCACCCGTGAACGACCCTCTCTCATGTCCAAACAATTCACTTTCTATCAGGTTTGCAGGTAATGCAGCGCAATTTACTTTCACCATCAATTTCTCCTTCCTTGGAGATGCGTTATGAATTGCCCGCGCAATTAATTCCTTTCCTGTACCTGTTTCACCCAATAACAGAACGGTGGAATTAGACTCTGCTACAAGGGTCATCAGGCGGTATACCTTTTGCATTTCAGGACCACTACCAATGATATCAGAAAAATTATAGATTGTTTTGATCTGCTCTTTAAGATGATCATTCTCGATTTCCAACATTTGTTTATAGGCAAGAACCTGCTCATTGGCGAGTATATTCGAAACAGCTACCGCTAATTGAGCGCAAACAGCTTTCAACAAATTGTCTTTAACAGAAACAATTTGTTCGGGAGGGATATTAAAAAAAATAGTGCCTACCGGGTTTCCGCCCACCTTCAGCATCAAACACAAAAGTTTGCGAAAGCCAACCGCTTTCCAAAATGTTACATATTTGGGTACATCCGTTTCCTTTGAAAGACGGTCTACATCAAGAATAACAGGATCGTCCGAATACATGACAGCAGCAAAGGCTTTATCAGTGATGCTATACTTTATACTGGTCACTTCGGCAAAATCTTCCTGATTGCTCACAGAATCGCCCATATCCATCATAAAAGCGCTGTGGGTTTCACGGTCTTCATTAATTTTTGCAATGCCAAATTGTTCTATGGAGAATAATTTCTTTATCCTGTCATTTACCACCTTGAACAAATCATTCCTGTTTCTCAGGGAAGCAATTTCATCACTTAAAGAGAGCAGGATTGATTTTTCTTCCTCCCTGCTTGCGATTTCTTCATAGGCTATGATATTGGAAATTGCGAGAGATATTTGAGTGCTTATTCCTTCAAGAATGGTCATATTTATTCTGTCAGTTATTACCCAAAGAATTCCCAGGTCAATATTGCCTATACGAAGTGGTGTGCCTACTATCTTTCGAAATGCTGCTTTTTGAGCACCCAACTGTTTCCAACATTCTATAAAGGGATCCGTATTACCCTGGCTAATTTCGTCTACAAAATCAATAAGAAGCGGAACATTCCCGCTTAACACTTTTGCAGTAATGCCAACGTTTATTGGAATTTTTGTTTCGAGTAGCTCCTTGAATGCGACATTATCTTTATAAATAAAATCCTTATCATTCATAAAGGAACTCATCGTAGTTCTATCATCATTTATGGTTCTGATAAAATATGCTTTTACCAGGCCCAACTTTTTTAACGAATTATAAATTGCATTGGAAAGATCTTCTATGGTTCTCACAGCAGCTATTTCATGGCTGAAATTCAGCAAATAGGTCTTATCCCGTTCTTTTTTTAATATTTCTTCATTTGCCGAAATATTACTTACAGCAGTGGCAAGCTGACTGGAAATACGTTCTATGATATGTATCGCCTTTTCATCAAAATTATTTGTCCTGTCTGAAAATAAAATTATACTGTGCTTAGGCTTGCCTTCCCCGGGAAGAACCTTGATCATCATTTCCTTTGCCCCGGCTTCATAATTGAGTTTAAGCCAAAGCGGTGCTTTGGTCAAATCAACCGTTGCAGTATTAATTACAACTGGCTTATTTGAAAGGGATGCAACATCATAAATTCCATCCTGAACAGGATTTGCTATGGAAAGCATTTCAGCATATTCTGAAAAGTTTTTCGCCCGGGATTCAGGATCAAGTATAAACGCATAGTAGGTTTCGCCGGATTCATTCAGACCAGTCATTATACAGTGCGTAAAATAAATAAGTTTCCTGAGGCTAAAATTTATCACATTTAATAAGTCTGTCCTGCTGCGCACGGTTACCATATCATTACTTAGAGAAAGCAAAATTTCATTAACCAATTCCTTATACCTGATTTCTTCATTTATAATAATATTGGAAACGGCATTGGATAAATGGGGAACAATGCCGTACAAAACCCGGTTGAAGTCGTCAGGGAAACTATCCATACGGTCTGAATAAATAATTACATAGCCAATCGATTCCATTTTATTTTTTAAGATAGCCACCATCGCTTTCCTGATTCCGCATTCGTAATTAACTTTTATAAAAGCCGGAATGCCTGGCTTGTCTATGATCTCTTCCAGTAAAAAAGATACAGGCCGTTCTGAATCCAAAACCTGCAAAATGAAGGGATCGGTCATTGGAAAACGCATTCGAAGTAACGATGGGAGCTCCTTTTGATGTTTGATGGGTAAGGCTTCCGGATTGATTAAGAATGGATAGTATGTTTGGCTTTGCTTATCAATCAGAGAAACAACAGCATGCGTAAAATAATATAACCCCTTGAGTCTCGATGAGAAAAGGTTAATCAGGTCATCTTTTTCCCTGACTTTAGTGATATCATTACTTAAAGCAAGTAGAATACTCTTTTCCTTTTCGTAGGCATCAAGCTTCCCCTGGAGAGTATTTATATAGCTTTGATCCGATGGTGACTTAGCTTGATGATTCTTTTTGTTTTCAGAATTTCCTACTTTTTTCATTGACCGGCTTTTAACAATTAAATCATTAAATTCTGATGCAGAGGTCCTAAAAGAATGATGTGTTAAGGGCAGGAGAGTAACTGTGATCTGATAGTCTCTGCGAACAAGAAATTCGCCTTCTGTGCTCTGTTTAATCAGGATTTCTTCTACTACTTTAATATTGCCGGATCGGCTGCATAAAATGGACCGGGACTCAATTCCTCACTACCTGAAAGTTACTGAAAAAATTTGTCTCTAATTCATGATAACAAACCTGAAAAGTACGAGGTGTGCAGACCCGACACCCATCATCTTCGTTTCTGCAGGCAGAAAGCGAATCCATAAATTGTTTTGTAACTAAACAACCTGAGCCCGTGCCTTTAACCAATCATTGTATTTAATCCTACCTAAACGGGCGTTTTCTCCGGGAACGAGAGACTGATCATTTAGCTCTAAACCGAAATAAGGAGCGTGCACATCCCTAAACAACACCCGTCGATCTTTTGTTGCTGTGATAAAAAAGCCGACAAATTCGTCAAGAGGCATTCTTTCAGGACCTGCAATTTCAGTAATGGTATTAATTGGTGTACCGATAGTTATATCTTTCATTATTTCAGCTACATCGTCTGCGGCAATTGGCTGAAAAGCAGCAGGTGCAATACGTACCTCCCGGCCCATCGTCCCTGATTGTGTAATGACAGGTATAAATTCAAAGAACTGTGTGGAATGTACAATGGTGTAGGGAATTCCGGACTCTCTGACCAGTTTTTCCTGAACAAGTTTAGCACGGAAATATCGGCTTGCCTGCAGGCGATCTGTCCCTACTACTGATAATGCAATATGATGCTTCACCCCTGCTTTGGCTTCTGCAGCAAAAAGATTAGATCCTGCCGTCTGGAAAAATTTCGTCGCTACATCATCATCAAATGATGGAGGGTTTGACAGATCAACAACTACCTGTGCTCCTTTAAGCGCTTCATCGAGTCCTTGTCCTGTAATAATATTTACACCAGTTGCCGGCGATGCTGCTATCACTTCATGCTGAAGCTGACGAAGTTTGTTTACGAGTTTTGATCCTATAAGTCCTGTACCACCAATCACTACGATTTTCATAATGGAATTGTTTTGCCTGTCCCTATCCGGACCGTGTGTTAAAAAAAGCATTTCATAGCTGTGCGCCTTTTCTAAGAATATAATTATTATGATATTATAGCAATTCAAACATTTATCGGAACTGCCCTACCTGGTATGATCCGGGAAGATCAGGAAAGGCCAGATTAATACGGTTCCACGTGTTAATAATTGTAGTTGCAAGCGTGAGGTCAATTAACTCTGCTTCAGAAAATTGCTGTTTTGCTTCTTTGTATATATCATCAGGCACCACGCAATCCGTAACAGCTTCGGCCCAGGCGAACGCTACTCTTTCACGTTCGGTATAATATGGCGCTTCACGCCAGGCACTTAATCCATAAAGGCGTTGTTCTGTTTCACCTTTAGCGCGTGCGTCTTTGTAATGCATATCGAGGCAGTAAGCACAACCATTTATCTGGGACACCCTGAAAAATATCAGTTCCTGAAGCTGGGCCTCTATCGGCGAACGCTTCAGATAATTACCAATACCGTAAAGAGTTTTTAAGGCATTTTGTCCAAGTGCCTGTACATTAAGTCGCTCTTCCATTTATTAATTTTTACTAGTTAAAAAATATTGACAATTGTGTATTTCTCCATTTAACCAATGACGTCTGCCTTTTTCTGTATGATTTTGGTTTGTTTAGTATCCAACTTTGTTTCCTGGTTCCCGGAACGAAAAATCATTCTCAATACCTGATCATGGTTTAAATAGGCAAACACCCAGTTATATAGAGTCTTGATTTTGTTATTGTAATTAACAAGGGAGATCAGATGTACAAAGAGCCATGGCAACAGACCCAAAATTCCACCTAAATGCAGGCGATGTTTGAATAGATCTGCAACAGCCCATCTCCGGCCGATGATTGCCATATCACCTCTGTCAAAATATTTGAATGGTTTCATTTTCCTCTTCCTGGCCTGCAATAGTAAGTTTTTAGCTAGCCGCTTGCCTTGCTGAATCGCAGGCTGTGCGAGTTGCGGATGACCATTGGGATAATTTATATCATCGTATTGAATACTAATGTCACCAATTGCATAAACATTATCGTATCCTTTCAGCTGATTGTATTGATTTGTGATCATTCTACCTCCCTTTCCAAGACTGTTTTTATCTAATCCTTCGAAAGTATTGGCAGTTACACCTACGGCCCAAATAAGCGTTTTTGCTTCAATAATATCCCCGTTAGATAAATGCACCTCATCGTTAGAATAATGAGTGACTTGCGTGTTCAATTTTACATCTATACCTAACCGTTGCAACTCTCTATATGCTTCTTTATGAGACTTATCACTCATGGGTGCCAGCAGATTTGGTGAGCCTTCAATTAGATATATCTGCAGTATATCGTTTTTCAGTTCAGGGTAGTCCATACTCAGTAAACACAGTTTAAACTCAGCGAGCATACCTGCCAGCTCAACACCTGTAGGGCCACCACCAGCAATTACCATCGTCAATAATTTTTTCCTGTTAAAAGGATCCTGTTCAACAGAAGCCCTTTCCATAGTTGCGATCAACCCATTACCCATAGACAGTGCATCATCAATCGTTTTAATATAAAATGAATTTTGCCGGATAACTTCATTGCCAAAGAAATTAGTTTTGGAACCTGCAGCAAATACCAGTAAATCATAAATCAATTCACTGCCATCACTTAAATGCAATAAATTTTCTTCTGTATCTACTCTTAAAATAGTTGCCATTCTGAAAGCAATTTCCTTTTTCTTAAAAAGTTTTCTAAATGGATAACTAATGGCGGAAGGCTCGAGAAAACCTGTTGCGACCTGGTAAAGCAAAGGAGTAAAATAGTTGTAATTATTCTTGTCAACCAGGGTTATATCGTAGTATTTATTATTAAATAAATGTTTCACGAAATTGAGTCCCGCAAAGCCTCCGCCAATAAGTACAATTTGTTTTCTATTTGCGTTATTGCTTTCCATCTTATAAATTTTTTGTATCTAAATAATCCGATATCCTGAAATACTGTGTTGTTTAAACCCTGGCGAATCGAAATGCTCTGCTTATTTGATCTCTTCCTAATCATTTAAATTTGCAACCTATGTGCCATATCATAATAATATAGCCTTCAATTATTTACAAAATTCTAACTTGAAATACTTAACGATATTTCGCCAATGGACGTCCGTAGACGCGTTATTCAGTGAAAGCTTTAAAAGGCTTTTTCAATTAATGCAAATGTTAGTCAGCAATATGCCACAACAAAATATTCAGGTATTCTAAAAACCGCCTGGACTTTACTAAAATGAATCGCGGCATATCTCAGCTACCTATATTAAAGGCGATTGCTTTCTTTTTAAATAGTTTGCGGGGATTATCCCTCATTCTTTCATCGATGCGTTCAGAAAGCCATTGGAAATATTCACCTAGAAAAGGATTGGGTAGTTTTTCGCGCATATCTAAATACATGGGTTTGTAATTTTTCCAGGCATTGGCAACAAATACTCCCAATGTCTTAACTACGAGATCAATATTGATTAATTTTTCCGCCACCAGGATGCCGATCGATTCCATTTCCTGGTCGAATTGTATAAAACAGGTTTGCTCTTCTGCAGATCGGGCCTGGAATTCTTCGTAGCTGGACGGGAAATCCTGCGAACTAATATACTGGATGAGCTGTGCGAATTCGCGGGTTTGAAAAGTGCGCAAAGTTTCAAGAGTAAAACGTTCACGTCGATCACGTGCAGCTGCCCGAACTTGTGTAATACCGAATATAAGTCCTACAATGAATGATAAAGTGAGCGCAAGATTGGCCAATAGAGTAATTAAAGGACTTATCATAGTTTATCTGGTTTAGAACCTGTTTTAATTTAAACGGGCTACCTTAACTTTCTCTGGTTTTATTAAAGCCAGTTTCTCATGAATCCGTAGACCTTGATAATCTTTAATTTCAAAGTAAATGCCGGAATATAATAACTTGAACTGTAAAGACTTACAAACTTGCCTTCAATTTTTCTTTATGATATTTCGCTATTTAGCGACATGATTCTTTAAATATCGCGGTTGTCTTTAACTTATCAGAGACATGGGATGACTGAAAAAATCATCAGAAGATCGTAGAAGATTCCAGGAGCTTTTTATTTACTCTTATTTTCGCTTCATTATAGTTGTATCGTTTGTAACAGGCACTTTATTTAGTGAAACGTACCAGTCAATCGACGAAATAAAGAGAAAGAAAAAAGGAAGTCAATTTGTGATCTACTCATTTGCAGGTGCTTGCACGATGGCACGTCGCTTGTCAATGATCAACATATGCCCAATTCAATCGGATTCAGGATTGCCTACAGCAGATCTTTTCCATAAAATTATTATCATACACTCTAAAATACTTAAAATGTCATCATTCATTAATACTCAATTACAAAAGGCAGTGATATTAAATCAATTGCACCATAATGGTAAACTGCTTGTGCTGCCAAATATTTGGGATCCATTAGGCGCGGTGCTGCTGGAGAGCCTGGGTTATTCTGCTATTGCCACTGCAAGTGCTTCCATTGCTTTTAGCAATGGTTATCCTGATGGAGAAAAAATTCCCTTTGCAGATCTGTTAACCATCCTGCAGAAAATAGTAAGGCAAGTGAAAATTCCGGTTACAGCAGATATTGAAACAGGCTATGCAATAAATAACCATACGCTTTCTGAAAATATTAAAAAACTCGTTGATACCGGAATTGCCGGAATTAATATTGAAGACAGCAATCAGGACAATGATTCACTCAATTCTCTGGAAGCGCAGTGTGAAAAAATAACTCTTATAAAAAAAACCGCTTTGTCAATGGGAACACCGCTTTTTATTAATGCCCGGACAGATGCGTACCTGAAAGCGGGTCATTTATCAGGGGAAGAAAAATTAGCAGAAGTCATTCAGCGTGGAAAGGCTTATAAAGACGCAGGCGCTGATGGATTCTATCCAATTTTTCTAAAAACAATAGAAGATATAGAAGCAGTTATCAAAGCAGTTGTATTACCTGTAAATATTTTATTATTCCCAGGTATCCCGGATTTCGAATCATTGCAAAAAACAGGCGTAGCAAGGTTAAGCCTTGGCCCGGGGTTTTTAAGCGCCGCCATTAACGCGATGAAAAATACCGCTGAGAAATTATTACGGTATGAAGGCATGAATGATGCGAAGGAAAACCCGGTGAACTTTGCTTACTTAAATAGTTTAATCAACCATTAAATTCTTCTGGATTAACCATAACGAACTGCAGTGGTATTGTTGAGTGTTATTCAGGGACAAAATGAACTCCAGGTTGGATTCCGGATAATAGTAATGGCTGGTATAAATATGCCAGCCATTGGTTATTGGAAAACGGGGAATAAAAGATTGTCAGGGAAGGATCCACTATTATTATTTTAATGAGGCAATCGTTAGCAGAATCTTTACCACTTCATCAGGTTGTGACAAAAAAGGCGAATGGCTTGTATTTAGAGAAAATGTTTTGATAACATGAGCTGCCTCTGCCATTTGTTTTTGTAAATCTAAACCTACTGCGTGGTCCTGTAAAGTATGCAAGTAAAATTTTTGAATTCTGCCAAAGTTCTGATCAGTTACAACTGCTTTGTTGGTAAAAGGAATGACGGGTTCGGCACGGTATCTTTCAAGCATTTCCTTCTTAACGTTTTCGGGTGCATCCTCGCAAAAGATTGAAATTAAAACATCCTTTTGCACGTCTAATGTTAGCTTATCGGCAGAAGGAACAAGTGCAGGGCCTAGTAATGATTGTTTGTCCGTATTAGCCAGATCAAGCAATGACTGGCCATTTGCCGGGATGTAGGCACCAATGTAAACCAGCCTTTCAATCTTTGCCGGTATTTTTTCCGCAACCTCTGATGTGATCATTCCTCCCAAACTATGCCCGACGAGAATAACCTTACCCTTAGTGTTATTGACAGCTGCAATGACCTTGTCTCTGTAAATATCTAATGAAGTATTTATTGGCAGGGTAGAATCATCACCATGGGCTGGCAACTCTATCACTATTACTTTTTGACCGGCTTTAATTAACTGGCTTTCTACTTTGTTCCAAACCCAGGGAGCCTGCCATGACCCATGTACCAACACAAATGTTTTTGAAATATCAGGATAATAAACCCCTTCGTGTCTGCAGGATGCAAATGAAAATACAGTCAATAATATCAGCAATGTTTTTGAAATTATCTTTTTCATGATTTTTAATTATTTATTGTTTAACTGAATTTGTTTTATGTTGTAAACTGAATTTGATGGTCATCGGTTAGATATGCTTGCTGTTCAATTTTTAAAAAATGATGTTGAGATACGATTTTAATCCTTGTTTTTTAATTAAATATTCATAGCACTTTTTCGAGTAAACGCCCTCTTCTCTTTCGCAGTTACTATTGCGGCGGTTTTAATTACTTCAGCTACTGCCTCTGCATTGGAGATAAACAATGTGTGGCTTCCTTTTATCTCGGTAACTTTTGAACCCGCCCTTTTATACATCATTCTTTCTGTTTCCGGATCAATGCTTTTGTCTTCGGTTGCAACAATGGCGTAAGAAGGCTTTGTTCTCCAGGCGGCCTTTGTTATGGGTGTTACAAATGCCCTTGCGGCAACAGGCGCCTGTGACGCAAACATGAAGTCAGATTTTTCAGCACTTTGTTCCGCTGCAAAACCCGCATGAAATTTTGTCTTGTCATAATAAATAAATCCATTTGCATCCGGAGGGAGGATGCCATTTTCGGGCGCAGGCGGCGTAGCAGTTGCCAGCGCCAGAATGGTCTCTCCTTCCTCCGGAACAAATGCAGCCACATATACCAGACAAGAAACCTTGTATGAAAGGCCCGCCTGGGTGATTACAGCACCGCCCCATGAATGGCCAACCAATATTACAGGTCCATCCTGCCTGTCTATTATTCTTTCGGTTGCAACAACATCATCTTCCAGGGATGTCAAAGGATTCTGTACCAATGAAACGTTATAACCGTCATTGCTGAGAATTTTATAGACAGGCTCCCAGCCGGAAGCATCCGCAAAAGCGCCATGAACAATTACAATATTTTTTATTGGCTTATATTCTTCTACAGTTATAGTGCTGACTGTTGAAACAAATTCTTTTTTCATTGTTTAAATTTTATTATTAGATAATAATGTTGAATTTTTAATGCTGGATATGGAAAATCCGGTATGCTAATATTTGACGCTTTTCAGATCAGTCGGGCCGTCAATAACCGAGGGAATCCATTGTGTTGCACTTGTATTATTATATTTTATGGTAATCAATTTATTTGACAGCATTTATTTACCATAATTCGTTACCAGCTCTCTATCGCGTTCGCGAAATTAGTTACCATGATGGTGCTGGCTTGCCTCAGCTTTTTGAATTTTAATTTTTCAATCATTTCTTCGCTGATATTATCCATATAAGCTCCGCATGTTTCCACCAGGATCCCCTTGATCCCCAAACTGGTAGTGATGGCATATAACACCCTGTCAGCATCCGGGTTTGATATATCTTCGTAGTAGTAGCAGTTATCTACACTGAATTGTTCTGGGGTGATCCATACTTTCAATCCAATACAGCAAAGTCCTGTTGGCTCCCGCCTGAATTTGGACTGGTACCCTTCACGCTTGAGATCATCAAGCGTTTTAGTAACTGAAACAATTGTAACGGCTATTCTATGTGTATTAATAAATTTCATTTTCTTGTTTGTTTTAATATGGTTTTGAAAATACTTTAGTTCACTTCTCTCGGCCGGCTGTTTTCGGTATTATAGCCCTGCTTTAAACTCCAGCAGGGGTTTGATTAAATTGATTTGCATTTTCATTGGCAGTTTTTTAAAATTTTGAAATAATTATTGTTGAATGAACACCAGGCCTGGCAGATTACAGATTTGCAACCGGCGTGCCGATTCACAATGAATTATAAATGAAGGAATCACGAAAGAAGCTTGATTTTTATTTCACTTTATTTCGCCAATCGGTGAAGGAATCGACTAAATACAGTTTGTCTTAGTTGAAACGTTCCTGATAAAAACTGCAATAGCGAATAATGTCCCGGTGAGGGGTAAGGGGACATGCGTGAAGGCGGGTCAACTTCATAAGTAGCGGTTAATAGAGCTATTATCCCGGTGTCATTGATTATTATTTTCTGTATTGGAAAATACAGGGGCTACCTCAACAGAAGCTATTTAGTTTACTTAAGATCCTGGAATTCTTTATTCCATTTTTAAACTCTTCACTGGATTTGCAATTGCTACTTTTACTACATGTAAACAGATTGTTGCCATAGCAATTATGATTGCCACCAGGGCAGACAAAATAAAAACTCACAGGTTGATGTTTATCCTGTAAGCAAAATCTTCCAGCCATTTATGCATAAAAAACCATGCAACCGGAGTTGCAATTAAGGCTGCGAGAAGCACCAGCTTTAAAAAATCTTTTGAAAGCATAAGCACGGCACCACTAACACTGGCATCTAATACTTTTCGTATGCCGATTTCTTTTACACGTAGTTCTGCCGCATAAATGGTAAGACCTAATAAACCTAATCCCGCTATGAAAATGACGAGCAGCGCAACTATAAGAAAAATGGTTTGATGATAGACAGACTGGTAATTCGAAACCTTATCGTGTTGGAAGCATTTACCTCAACAAAGAATTGATACGCCGGTTGATGAACTGAACGTTGTAAGAGGTAGGCTATGAGTTAATGAACCAGAATATCTTTGCAGTGTCGAAAAAATAAAACACAAAGATAGTATAGCCCGCCAGCTGTTGCAAAGACAAAGAGAGTTGCTTACTCAAACTTAAGTGAAAAACCGATGCGTATAGTATTGGAGAGTGGATTTCTATTTACTCCATTGCCGGATGGCACCAGGTATGAGAAATTCAGACCCACCATGCTGTAATCAAATCCTGCACCAACAGTAAAATAATTTCTTTTGCCCAGGCTCCTGGTATCTGTGTAATATCCGGCACGCAAAGCAAACTGCTCATTATACACGTATTCTGCACCTAAGGAATATGCCATGGCTTTATTACCGAAAGATTTTGCCCAACTACTAACCATGCCATCACTAGCATATTTGGCATAAGCAGCAGAATCTATATTGCCATTCGGCAATGCCGGAACAAGCAATTTATTAATCTCTCCATTTACGGAAATTTTATGTACGCCATCGGTGACCCATGTATGTCCTGCACCTAATCCGAGGTTGGCAGGGATAAAATTCTTTTGAGTGGCATCAGTAGTATAGGCGATCCTGGATCCCATATTACTTAACACAGCACCGATATTGAATCCCTGCCCTGTTTCATTTACTGTTGTATAATACAAGCCAATATCACCGGCTACTGCGTTGCCTGCCTTATAGTTGGTTCCGGAGCTGGAACCCGAAGCAAGGTTGCTATAGATATACCGTAAAGCCATACCCAGGGCCAGTTTATCTGAAAGCTTTCTTGAATAGCCAAGGTCAAAACTGAACTCGCGCGGACGACCAGTATTCAGCTCATTGCCCATAGCATCCGAAAACTGAATACTGCCCAGGCTGAAATACCTCAATGAGGCTGATAAAGACTGCGATTCATCCGGTTTATAATAACCAGCAATTGTTGCAAGATATACATCCTTAAGGTTAAGATCCCGCATCCAGGGAGTATAGGTTGCGCCGATTCCGGATTGAGATCTGGCAAAGGCATATTTGGAAACATTATAAAATTGTGAACTGGCGTCTGGTGATGTTGAGATCCCCTGATCGCCCAGGCCACCTGCACGTGCGTCGGGTGAAATACGCAGAAATGGAGTAGCTGTTGTAACAACGTTTATAGGTTCAGGATCCTGTGAAAAAACAGGGCTAAATGCCAGTAATGAAATTGAAAGAAATAATTTATTATACAAGGTCTTCATATAAATTACGAATTGATGTTTGGGCTACGAATTGATATTGTTAAGGTGGAAATTAATTGTCCGCGATGGGATAGCGATTAAAGAAAGCGTTCTACCCGGCATTATTGAAATAGCCGGGTAGAATGCTTTGGGTTTTTATTTCACATTTACTTTTTGAGAGTCTTTGAATTTTTCAGCTGCTACTCCCAGAACATATGTGCTTGAAGAAAGATGTCCCACAGGCATCGAAAAGCTGTTGATGCCTTTCTGAAGCTGACGCTGTTGCAGTATTACCTGCTGACCACTTTCAGTATAAAGGATAATGGCTGCTTTCTGTGCAACATCAGTATAAATCCTTATTTGCAACATATCAGGGCTGCTGCTCCATGTTTTAAGGCTATGAGTCTGGCTTCCGGCTGGCGTAACTGTTAATTTGCCTTTAGTGAATGTTATCGTATAATTATTGGAAACAGCTCCTGCTGCTACGATATCATAATAGCCGATTGGTGAACCGGTTGCTGCAGTGGAGGTTGCTACCGCAGGTATGGAAAGGTCCGAAGGCAAATCACCTGCTACCAGTCCTCCATAACGGAACGTGAAGGATGGATTCAATGTTCCCTGCGGCTTGGTCTTATCTTCTGCAGTTATTACAAGCGGTGCAGGAGTGATGGTCATCACAGATGGTGCGAATTTGCTGATGGTGTAGTTATCGCCACCAGAAACCGATCCGATTGAGATTGCATAGTCACCCACATTTTTGCCGGTTGCCCGTGTAAGGCTGCCCGTTAGTTCATCCTGTTCCAGCTTTCCTTCAGTTTTATAAGTAAGATCAGGATCGTTTTCACCATATTGTTTTGTTTGAGCCTGGGCAACAACTTTTATTTCTTTTGGAGTAATTGTTCCTATAGCAGCCTCTGCTGTGGTTGATACTAAACTATAGTTACCTGCATGGTTACCTGATATTTCAAGACCTGATACGGTTACCTGTATATTCAGGCCGCCATTTTTATTATCGTATGCACCGTTTGCAGGATTGTTCAGTACTACATCATCTGAACCAACGATTCCCGTAACAAGGTAATTTCCCGAGCTTAACATTGCGTCAGTGTTGCCATCATAAACCTTAGTCACAACCGGGGTCTGCTGAAGCGTTACCGATATTGATTTCTGTGTAATACTTCCTGTAGTAAGATCAGACGAAATTCCAAGGCTATAATTATCCTTATCGGTTCCACTCAACACAAACCCGGAGACGGATACTTTTTTATTTGTTCCTGCATTCGGGTTATCATATTCTGCTGTACCTGATACAGAAAGATCGTCTCCTTTTTCAACCTGCTGAAGCTGATAATTGCCTGCAGTTGTGGTTGCATGTGTGGTACCGTCATATACTTTGGTGATAGCTGATGCAGCGGAGAGAGCAATGCCGATCTGCTTTACCTCAATATTGCCCGTTGTGGTGGCTGAAGAAGTAGTCAATGAATAGTTGTCTTTGTCTTGGCCATCCAATATGAAATCGCTGACTGAAACAACTTTACCTGATCCTGCATTTTTGTCGGAATAGGCCGCTTTTCCTGTAATGCCTGTTTGGTCCTCGCCAATTAATCCTGTCAGAGTATAATTGCCTGCGCCAAGTTGAGCTTCTGCAGTAGCATCATATATTTTGCTGATCAGGGGCTTCGAATTCAGTGTAACGGTTATATCCTTTTTAGTGATGTCACCTTTTACGTCTGAGGTGGTAGTTGTTAAATTATAATTTTCTATATCCTTACCACTCAATGCAAAGTTATTGACGGTTATGTTTTTGTTTGTTCCGGCTTTGCTGTCATTGAAATATGCAGTTCCTTCAACGGTGACATCATCGCTGCCTACAAGGCCGGTTATAGTATAGTTTCCGGCTGTAAGGGTGGCTCTCGTAGTTCCGTCGTATGTCTTGTTTATCTGCGGTGTTGAATTGAGCGTTACCACCAGGTCCTTCCTGTTGATGGTTAATTGTTGTGTAACAGATTTCGCAGGCTTGAAATCATCATCACCTGGCTGACCGGCAGTGATGATGGCCTGTCCGATTTTTTTGATATGAATCTTTCCATCAAGAATCGTGGCTATGTTTTCATCGCTGCTTGAATAGGTCAATTCGAGTCCTCCGTCACTTATTGCATCAGGAGTAAAATCAACATCGCCGTAGGTTACTTCCCGGGTAGCAGGGAAGACAATCTTTTGAACTGTCCTTGTTTTTACTCCAAGTACTGCAGTTTTTGAAATAACTGGTGCACAGTTTCCTGTGACAATACAACGAAACGCATATCCGTTCAGATCGCCTGTAGCATTTGTGATGTTAAGCGTGGTTGTGTTTGCGCCCGAGTAAGGAGCTTGATTTTGTATGTTTATTAAGCCATTACCATTATCTACCTGCCATTGGAAGCCCGTTGCAGAAGTTGCTGTAACTGAAAAGCTGGTATTTTCTTCATCATAAATATTACTGCCAGTAGGGTGGCTGTCTATACTTGTTAAGGCATTCACAGTCACAACAACCGTAATTGATGCACCGGTGCAGGTGGCATTGGCAGGAGTGATCACGTATTTTATAACGCCATTACCTGTTAATGTTTGTGCAATAGCAGATCCGGTACCTGCGCTGGCGCCGGCCACGTTTCCACTCACGGTTGCTGCCGTCCAGGTAAAGGATACGCCGGATGTGTTAGAGCTTAGAACAATATCTGTTGCGCTGCCGCTGCATACCGTTGCCGAAGACGGAGTAGCTGTTGCGGTAACTGCAGCAGGTTGAATGATCGTAAAGTTTTGTGTAGTGTTGCAAGTGTTTGCATCGGCGACGGTCACCGTATACTTTCCTGCAGTGAGTCCTGATGCGGTTGCACCGGTTCCACCTGAAGGTGACCAGCTATAAGTATATGAACCTGTTCCACCGGTTACAGCTACTGAAGCTTCGCCATTGCTGCCGCCGTTACAGCTTACATCAGTTTGTGTTGGTGTTACGGCAAATGCAGGTGGTTGAATGATCGTAAAATTTTGTGTAGTGGTGCAAGTGTTTGCATCGGTGATGGTAACTGTATATTCGCCGGCAGTGAGTCCTGATGCAGTTGCAGCAGTTCCACCTGAAGGAGCCCAGCTATAAGAATATGGAGCTACGCCTCCACTGGCAACTACTGTGGCACTTCCATCTGAACCAGCGTTGCAACTGACATTAGTATTGGAGCCTGATGTGGTAATTGTAGGAACACTTAATGTGGCAGAATTGGATGTAATTGTTCCGGATCCGCTGGCTACACATTGATACAAGTTACCATCCATGGTACTGGTAGCACCCGTAATGGTTAAACTGGCTGTGGTTGCCCCGGAGTAAGGAGCACCATTTGTTATATTGGTAAACCCTGAACCAGTATTGACCTTCCATTGATAACCTGTTGCACTGGTGGCCGTAACCGAAAACCCGGTGTTAGAGCCGATACAGGCAGTTTTATTGGAGGGTTGAACCGTGATAGCGGGTGCACCAGAAGTAGCAGGGCCGACTTTTATATCATCAATCCAATAATGGTAGTTGGCGTAGAAAAAAATAGATACGGACTTTACTGTAAGATCTTTGGTAAATGCAGTAGATGATGATGTGTAAACACCTGGTTTTACAGCTCCCTGCATCGGTGTGTTGTCGTTGTAAATTTCAGCTGCTCCTACCACCTTGTTATAAGTGATCACGTACCAGGGTGGTAAGGAATAAAACTCTGCATAATTATTCATGCTTTGGTGTTTTATCCAAAAACCATAGAACTGGAAGGGTTTATTATCTGCCCGCGATAAAATAAACTGGTCACCACCGGAACCCTCTTTCTGCAGGCATTTCGAGTTTCCCGATCCGCCGGTACTTTCATTGGATAAAGAACCATTTCCAGCGGAAGTGATCTTATAGTCAACTCCGTCAATGGTGATGTTAGCCTGGTTATACCAGTATGGTGCACCCGTTCCGTATGATAATGTAGCAGGAGTACTGAAATCATAAGTGGTCTGTGCCCTTGATACTAAAGTTGTAAGGAGATTCAGCATTAGAAAAATGCCGATCCCGGCAAATTTTATCGGGTTGATCCTTGATTTTTCAGGCGTAAATATCCTGGGTTGAACCAAGGCGGGTTTTAAAGCTTTTTTTTGATGTTGTCGTAAGAAAATGTCAATCAATAAGAGTAACGTTCGTTTCATAAACACGGTTGATTAGTTTCGTTCATTATAGATATACTCCCCGCTGAATTACGGGAAATTTCCGAGGTATAACTTGAGAGCAGATTCTTTATTATAATTATTATGTGATACTTAAATGTTTAAGAGTATTTGCTTAAAAAAAATCATCACAAGCAACTATCAACTGAAAATAGAAGAGAAATAAGTTGGATGATTTTACAGGACATTTTCCATCGGACAATTTTCAATGGCTTCAATAATCAGGGTGCCTGAGGT
Organism: Flavitalea sp.; assembly: GCF_035489435.1. NCBI lineage: Bacteria > Pseudomonadati > Bacteroidota > Chitinophagia > Chitinophagales > Chitinophagaceae > Flavitalea > Flavitalea sp. Next base: position 13,578 of record NZ_DATHKG010000067.1, on the reverse strand, counting down.
CTGAGTAATGAAACTTGAAAGATTCAGTGGACGATCTGTTTAAACGCAAAGTCCATCTGCGACATCGAGAGCTTTAATAAAAAGGCCAGGTATCACAATGATCGAAATACCTGGCCTGTCGAAATGCCCTGCCGGAGCGATATTAGTAATGTTATAGGTTAGCAGCCTGTCCCGTCAACTTGTATCCGGCTTTTAATAAAAATGCCCTTTACTAAATAAGATTGATGACATCAGATAAAGCCATATACAATTAACAGTTCTTCATACCCGAAAATGAGTTTTGATGAAATATACTTTTGATTGTGCTGCAAGTAAAAAATTGTATAGTTATTATCTGATTACAGACAATAATCGTTTCGGGACTAATGAAAAGAGTTTCTTTGTTTCATTTGCTACTCTGGTATCGGAATACTTTCACGGTTATTTCCACTCAGAAGATTTCTCTGAAAATGTTAACTTTAAAAAAAACTTTATCATGGATAAAGGCAGAACTACATTACAACATGGTTGTCACTCGACAAAGCAACTGATTGTAGTTAATTGTGCCGCACGATAATCAAAACAAACACAATGAAAACATTCACAGTTCCAACATGAGAGGAAGTTTCATCTGCGCAAAACCGAACAACCTCTGTAACGTATCCGAACAATCTCTGTAACGTATCCGAACAATCGGCCAAATACCAACTTCACAAACCTTTGAAAACCAACCAACCCATTCCCGGCACATTTTTACGTGAATTAAAGAATCCCGGCTCGTAAAAAACCCCCTGTTATCTTGTCTTTCAAACTAAAAACCATCCAAATGTTCCATAACTTTTTTCGAATCGCCAGGCGCAGATTGATAAAAGACCGGCAATTCACTATTCTCAATCTCGTAGGGCTCTCGACCGGGTTAGCCAGCGCTATATTGATCTTTTTATGGGTGAATGATGAGATGAGCATTGATAAGTTCAATGAAAAAGATAGCCGGATCTATCAGGCGATGTATAATATACAGACGGCAGATAATATTCTTACCATTGATCAAACACCATCGCCTTTGGCAGCTGCATTAGTGGCTGAAATGCCCGAGGTGGAAACGGCTGTTTCTATAAACCCTTTTATGAATGGGTTTGTGGGGCCGGGGGTTGTTTCATTTGAAAATAAACATATAGGGGCGCAGGGAATTTTTGCGGGGAAGGATTATTTCAATGTGTTTTCATTCAGGTTGATCCATGGTCATAAGGATACAGTGCTGGCTGATAAAAATGGCGTGTTGCTCTCTAAATCATTGGCAAAAAAAATGTTTGGTACTACAGAGGGTATTATGGGCAAAACACTGGAGTGGGATCATCGGGTGAAGCTGGAAGGACCGTTTTATATCTCAGGGATATTCGAAAATCCGCCAGCCAACTCAACCAGTCAATTTGATATCATATTTAACTATGAAAATTTATATAAAGGAGACCGCTACGCTAAAGACTGGACAGGCACTTACGCCAAAACATACATGGTACTAAAAAAAGGAACAGATCAAAAAGCTTTTGAAAAGAAGATCAGGGATTTTACAAAAACAAAAGATCCGCGGAATAACATATGCAGCATATTCATTCAGCAGTTTTCAAAAAAATACCTATATGGACAATATGAAAATGGAGTGGTGGCTGGCGGCAGGATCCAATATGTAAAACTGTTCTCGATAATTGCGCTGTTTATATTGATCATAGCCTGTATCAATTTTATGAACCTGTCTACGGCCCAGGCCACCGGAAAAATGAAAGAGATAGGAGTAAAGAAAACGATAGGAGCGAGTCGAAGATCCCTGGTGTTGCAGTTTCTTGGTGAATCGATCTTCATGGCTTTGTTATCGTTGATCGTTGCTATGCTATTAGTTGTTTTGTTGCTGCCAGGTTTCAATGAAATTACAGGCAAACAAATTCAAATAAATTATGAGGCGGGTTTCATTTTGCCTATCATAGGGACTGCTTTGTTTACGGGTCTTGTTTCCGGGCTTTATCCGGCATTTTATCTTTCAGCATTTAAACCGGTAACCGTATTAAAAGGAAATCCGAAGACTTCCATAGGTGAGCTATGGATCAGAAAGGGATTGGTGGTTACGCAGTTTTCGTTATCTATTATTTTTATCGTAGGCTTTCTGATCATTAACAAACAGATCGACTTCATTCGGACAAAAAACCTGGGATACAACAGGGATAATATCGTTTCTTTTCAAAGAGAAGGAGAAATAACAGGTGACCCTGAAGTGTTTTTATCAATGCTTAAAAATATTCCCGGCGTCATCAATGCAGCCGGAATGGCAGGATCCATTCTGGATGACACGGATAATCAAAGCGGTTTTTCATGGAGAGGACAAAAATCAGATGAAGAGTATTCCTTTAAATCACCAAGAATATGTTATGATGTGGTAGAAACACTTGGACTAAAACTGTTAGCAGGCAGAACGTTTTCAAGAGAATTTAAAGATGATGATTCAAAGATCATCCTGAATGAATCTGCTCTAAAAAAGATGGGACTAAAAGACCCCATAGGTAAAACTATAGAAAAGGGTGATAGCCAGGCGCAAATCATCGGTGTAGTAAAAGATTTTCAGTATGGATCCATGCACCATACTATTGAACCTCTTATTTTCCGGTTCAGGAATGCTCGGGTCAGTAATCGTATATTAGTTAAGATTGCTGCTGGAAATGAGGCTTCTTCTATTAAAAAGATCGAAAGCTTATACAAACAATTGCATCCTAAATATTCATTTACTTTCACTTTTCTGGATGAAGCTTATCAGCAATTATATTCTTCAGAACAGAGGGCTGGAAAGCTGTCAAAGTATTTTGCGGGTCTTGCTATTATTATTTCCTGTCTGGGTTTGTTTGGACTTGCTGCATTCGCAGCCCAAAGAAGGCAGAAGGAAATTGGCATTCGAAAAATTGTAGGAGCAAGTGTAAGTAATATTGTACTGATGTTATCGGGCAATCTCCTGAAGCTGGTATCTGTTTCGATCGTTATCGCATTACCAATTGCCAGTTGGGCAATGAACAAGTGGCTGGAGAACTTTGCATATAAGACTACTATCAGTGTATGGATTTTTGTGGTCGCTGGTGCGATAGCGCTAGGGATAGCCTTACTTACAGTGAGTTTTCAGTCGGTTAGGGCAGCGGTGACAAACCCGGTTAGAAGTTTACGGAACGAATAATATGAACCCGGTTTTTCAGAGCTTGTCACTGGCCCTTTTTAAAAGATCTAAAGAAAGGATTTTAAAGTGAAGTGCTGATCGGGATTTTTCCGGTTTTATTAGTCAATCTCACTACTCTTAATCTTACCTTTTTTATCGTTGTTTACATCCGAAACAGCTCCATTCAATACAACTTTAATAACCGGGGCAATTAAATCCGGCGCCTTTGCCGGAACTATTAATGTTAATCCATCAGCAGATTTATTCGTTTTGATTGTTGAATTATTGGATAGTAATATTGCCGATACAACTTCATTTTTCACACCTGGAATAGTAAGCTTTCCGTCTTCAGGCCATTCAAAAACAGAAAAGTATAGTGTAGTAGTATTTTTTGTTTCTTTTTTAGTACAACGTCCCCAGGGCAGGGGAGTCAGTGGGCTTCTTTTCGTAGCATATATTGCCTCTCCATTCACTTTTGTCCACGCACCTATTTCCTTCAACCGGTCAATACTTTCCTGCGGAAATGCTCCATCGGGCTTAGGTCCAATGTTCAATAAATAATTCCCTCCTTTAGAAGCAATATCACAAAGATTTCGAATCAATGTTTCAGATGATTTCCAGTCATTGTCAGAAGTTCTAAACCCCCAGGTACCATTCATGGTCATACATGTTTCCCAATCCATTACATCCAGTTCAGCCTGGGTTGGTATTTTCTGCTCGGGCGTTTTTGTATCACCAGGAAAGTTTGGACGCTTCAAACGATCATTAGTAATAATTCGGGGTTGTAGCTTTAATTGCTCCTGAAGTTTAAGTGCGGCCTCGTCTGTCATATTTGTTGGCGTATCCCACCAAAGCACTGAAATATCACCATAATTGGAAAGAATTTCCTTTACCTGTGGAACGGCTACATCGTTTATGTACTGATCAAATGATTTTGTTTCCTGTGCCGGATCCCAGTGACCTTTATGTTTCTTTGTATAGGCATCAATTTTCGCGCTATCAGGATTTGGCCATCCTTCAAGCATTTCTTTTCTTGCTACAGAACCGCCGGGATTGCCCCAGTCCTGTGCCTGGGAATAATAGAAGCCTAATTTCAGATCATACTTTTTACAAGCTGCCGCTAAGGGCTTTAAAAGGTCTTTACCATAGGTTGTCGCGTTTATCACATCCCAATCACTTGCCTTTGAATCAAATAATGCGAATCCATCATGGTGTTTTGCAGTAATAATGAGATATTTCATGCCTGCATCTTTAGCCATTTTTACCCATGCATCCGGATCATATTTTGTCGGGTTAAATTGCCTTGCTATTCCCTTGTATTCTGCAATAGGAACTTTCATGCGGTTTAAGATCCATTCAGCCCCACCCCGGGCTTGCTCATGACCATTATATACCCCCGCCATTTGGGCATATACACCCCAATGAATGAACATTCCAAAACGGGCCTCACGCCACCATTTCATACGTTCATCCCTGGATAATTGCTGGGCAAATAGAGGTTGGAAAATGCAGGTAATAGCTACCGCGATAAAGAAGCGTTTTTTCATACAATTTAATCGTTGCATAGGTATTTTAATCTAAAAGCTCTTACATGTCCATCCATAAGCTGGGTGGGAGCACTGAGAATTCATCATACCACATGAACACATTGATAAACTTTAAGCCATAAGCTGGAGTGCATAGTTTAAATTAAAGTATTATTTCTTAAATCCTATCCTGTCCCTGTCTTCCCATTTTTTTTGAGCAGATTTTTCATCCAACAAGTTTTCCATCGCGTCATAGATCTGGTTGAGCTGCACATCATGTTCGCCTAATCTCTCTTTTATCTGATTTAACTGTTCTTTAAGATCTGAAGGTAGCATCAGCACTTTTCGCAATTCTACAAAAGCTCGCATGATTGCAATGTTCATGTTTATTGCTTTGTCACTGTTTAATATGCCACTTAACATGGCAACGCCTTGTTCTGTAAAGGCGAATGGGGTAACAGTGGTATTTCGTTTGCTTTGGGATGCGATCACAGTTTGTGATCGCATATTCGTACTGTCAGATGCGGTCACAGATTGTGATCGGATCTCCTGCCATTCGGCAAGAGTCAAACGGAACATGAAATCATTGGGGAAACGTTTAATATTGCGCTTCACGGCCTGGTTTAATGCGCGGGTTTCTACTTCGTATAGTTGAGCAAGATCAAAATCCAGCATGACACGTTCTTCCCGCAGCTGGTATATTCTATTTTGAATGCTAATAATTTTTTTCACGGGTACCAGATTCGATTTCGATTAAATTAATGTAAGATGACTTTATGAAATTACAATAAATGGGATAGTTCATGGCCGGGAACTTTGATTAATTCTATCAAACCCATTAACAGCCCGAACAAAAATTCCTAAGATTGTCGATAGTGATATATCTACGGGAGAACCTTTACACAAGCAATATGACATGAAATCCCGGATATTCAGGCATGGAGGTCCCGGGGGCAGCAATGTTTTTGAGAACAAGGAAAGACTCAAAATTCTTATTAAAGACATCAATTCAATGTTGGAGTATACTTGTTCTTGTTTAAAAGAAAAAAATGGCTGTGAATTTAAGAGATAACTTTCGACAGATCATCACGCCTTGTTTTCATACTTCGTGAACTCAATGATCCGCTGTCCTGGTTTGTCTGACGTCCGGGTATTTCGATGTTAACCGCGGTTTCCGATTTAGGAAAAGTATAACATTTACCGAAACAGATTATCCTTCTTATTTTTATCGCACAGCTAAATGAATGGCAAATGAAAACGAAGTCTTTATCACTTAAAATCTCTCCTGCTCTTGGGACCGTTTCCGCTGAATGTATTGTACCGCAGAAAAGCTCCTGTGTACTGACCCTTGCACATGGTGCCGGTGCAGGTATGAATCATTCTTTCATGACAACCTTGTCGCAGTTACTTGCAGATGCGGGGATTATTACGATGCGTTTCAATTTTCCCTTTGCAGAGCATAAAAAAGGCAGACCTGATACTCCTGCTGTTGCTCATCAAACTATTGAAACCGCTATTGCTAAAGCCCAACAATTGTTCCCTGCGCTTCCGCTTTTTGTTGCAGGAAAATCATTCGGTGGACGAATGAGTTCTCAATATGTGTCGGCTAATTCCGATGCTGAAATTAAAGGTTTAATCTTTTACGGTTTTCCGTTACATGCTCCGGGAAAGCCTTCTACAGACAGGGCGGAACATTTAAAAAACATTAAAAAGCCAATGTTGTTTTTGCAGGGAACAAGAGATGAATTGGCTACATGGAATTTAATAGAAGAAGTATGTGCCTCACTGCGGCCAGCCACCCTGATGAAAATCGAGGGAGCGAATCATGCATTTAAAGCAGGGAAACAGGATGTCATACAGCTTCTTGCCAATTTAACCAGGGACTGGATAATGACTTTAAAGTGATAATTAATCAGAAGGAAATGAAAGTAGAATGATGGGCGAACGGAGAAGTTTTTAGTCTTGTTCCGGAAACGAATTTACAATAGATGGTGAAGATTATCAGGAATAAACTTTCCTAAGCGATAACATCTTCTTTCTTAGGAAATAGCATCTTCACCCCCATTAGGATTTTCTCAATAGTAAAACCGATAACAATCCCTGCAATTGCACTGACTAGCGCCTTCGCGGCCCACGCCACTGCCGGCATTCCTGCCAAAGCATTTTCTAAATCGTGAAGTAAATGACTGGTAAAAGGTATGCCATGTGCGATGATTTCGGCGCCTACCCAAAGCATCGCGACAGTACCTACAACACCAAGTATATTCAGGAAGCGTGGCATAAATTTTACAATTGCACGACCAAACTTTTGCGCAACAGGGTGAAATCTATCCTGCGCCAGGTGTGTGCCGATATCATCTGCTTTAACAATCAGCCCGACAAACCCATATACGGCCACCGTGATAAAAACGGCTACTGCCAACATCACAACAACCTGATTAAATATTGCCTGGTCCTTTACCTCGTTATACGCAATAGCCATAATTTCGGCTGACAGAATGATATCTGTGCGTACAGCGCCTGTAACGCGTTCCTTTTCCAGTTCCTCCGGAGTAATCACTTTTAGCTGCTTAGTCTCAACCTGCGCTTTGTGCGGCTTGGTAAACAACGAATGCAATTTTTCATAACCTTCGAAACATAAATAAGCACCACCTGCCATCAAAATCGGGGTAATTGCCCAGGGGGCGAAATACCCAAGCAGCAAAGCTGCCGGACTTAAAATAAACAGCTTATTTATCAGTGATTTTTTCGCAATACTGAAAATAATGGAGAGTTCCCGGGATGGATCGAGGCCGACAACATACTTAGGTGTAACCGCCGTATCGTCGATTACAATACCTGAAACTTTTCCGGTTGTTTTGGCGACCTGTGCGGGCACATCATCCAAACTGGCAGCACTTGCTTTAACCAAAGCCGAAATATCATCTAGCAAAGCAAAAAATCCTGATGCCATATTTGTCAATTTTTTTTGATGTCCTGTTTAGTTCGCTATGTTTTTTCCTGTTCTGCCCGGCAGCAAGTTAGGACAGCTTTATTAATAAAAGTTTGTTGGTAGTGCGGAATGACTTTTAGTTTTTCCTCGGGTCTCATGCTGCCAATCCATAAAGACCATAATTGAATTAAGTTGACAAAGGTTTTGTGTTTGGATATATTTTTCCAAATAATCCCAATAAAATGTTGCAGTAAGTCGCAAATAACCCAATAGTTGTCGTATATACCCATCGTTATATTGAAAGATAGTCGGCACCTTTGAGTTGTTGATGTTAATAAAAAGTTGATGTTAACAAAATCAAAGCAAACAATTTTGGTGGAGCAGCAACCACGGCAAAAAACGGGCGAAACCGAAAAGCCAAACGAGTAGGAACAAAAAAGCAATTTTATGTCAACGAATAATGTTTCATTACACAGGCAAACAAAAGCTTCGCCGGAAAAGGTGTATCGCGCTTTCACTGAAGCACTGGCCATTGCTTCATGGATACCACCTTATGGTTTTCTTTGTACAGTTCATGAAATGAATGTAAAAACAGGCGGCACTTATAAAATGTCTTTTCAAAATTTTACCACTGGCAGTAGCCAATCGTTCGGCGGAAAATATGTGGAGATAAAACCTAATGAATTTTTGAAATATACCGACATATTTGATGATCCTAATCTGCCGGGTGAGATGACTACTACGGTCTCACTTCGGAAAAACTTAGCTGGTACGGAAATAAAAATTACGCAGGAAGGTATTCCTGCGATGATACCTGCGGAGATGTGCTATTTAGGCTGGCAGGACTCGTTGGATAAATTAATTAAGCTTGTGGAGCCTGAAATACCCGATGCCTGATCTTTAAGCCGATGCCTGGTCTTTCAATAGATGGAAGAAGTGCTAACATAAAGAACCAACTTACAGCTATGGTGCTCGAAGGAGATGTTCAGGCAGAAGGAACAATAGTTACCAATGCAGGACATTTTGATTCGCTTCAGAAGATAGCTATTTCTGTTCATGAAGTTCGCCTGGGGCTGGACAACAATATTCCAGGCGATTTGATTGATTTGGACATTCGCAGATGTCTTCATTTTCTTGGAGAGATAACTGGCGAGATCACGCATGAAGATCAACTCGATTACATTTTTAATAAGTTTTGTATTGGAAAGTAGGTCTGGTAACTGATTGCCTTTTCAAAATTTTATCACTTTAAATTTTCCAAAAATCCGCTCGCGTTTTATACTCCATAGCAAATCCAATTTCAACAAATACTGCTCACATCACAATTATTCCGAAAGAGGCTACCTGATTATACTCGTCAACTGACACGAGATACGCCAATCATGCCAACAATTTTCCCCGCACCGTGTTTTATAAATACGCTCCCGCGAACGGAACCAATCCACCGTTAATTTGTTCGATATTGCAAAGTGGACCGCCTGGCTGCAATAGTTTGCCAATATTATTGCATACACACATAAAATTTTCTGGATTCGATCCTCTGATAAACTTTATATGAAATGCCGGTATACAACCATTGTAGTATATTCACTGATTGAATGGTTTTCCCAGGCATATTATAAAGGCCCTGAACCACATTAACAGCTGGTTGTGGTATAACAGCAGATATTGAAGTTTTTTAAGTAATTTATTGAAACGAAAAATCGAATTAATCCTAACAGTTCATGAAAAAGAACATTCTATTTAGCTTTTTCGCAGTCTGCATTAGCGTGATATCTGGCCACGCACAGCAAGGTAAATGGACCGTATTATTTGATGGTACTTCTACTGACAATTTCAGGGGATATAATATGAAATCCTTCCCCGACCAGGCCTGGAAAATTGAAGATGGTGCTTTGGCAGCTCAAATCGACGTATCGAACATAGATCTAGTTACGAAAGAAAAATACAAGAACTTCGAAATGGAATTTGAATGGAAAGTATCAAAAGCCGGGAATAGCGGTATCTTTTTTCACATGCAGGAATCGCAGATCCATCAATCCGGCAATGGAAACAGCCCTAACTGGCTGGATAATTTCGAATTTCAAATACTGGATGATATAGATTTCAATGACAAGGCGCCCATACGTTCAGCGGGATCGCTCTACGATTTAATTGTCCCTACCAATAAAACTTTGAAGCCAGTTGGTGAATACAATACCGGTAAGCTTGTAGTTAATGGAAACCGCGTCGAACACTGGCTGAATGGCAAAAAGGTAGTGGAATACGAAATGGGTTCAGTTAAAACGAACCGACTGATCAATGAAAGTAAGTATAAAGATAATCCCATTTTTGGCAAGTCACCTGACGGGCTGATCATGATTCAGCACCATGGACAAAAAGTATGGTTTAAAAATATCAGGGTAAAAAGGCTGTAATGGTTTTGACAATTCATTCTCATATTTAATAGCGTGCAGGATGACGAACGAGGATTGGGTAAATATTTTTAACGATGACGAATCTTATGCAAAATTATATACTGATTATTATAAAAAATTTTACAACTACGGCAAAAAATTTACTTCAAATACCTCGCTAATAGAAGATTCGATCCAGGAAGTGTTTCTTGAGATCTGGCTAAAAAAACATAAGCTGCTCCACGTAAGTTCCATCAACAGCTATTTTTTTGCATCTTTCCGTTACATCCTGTTTAGGAAAATAAAAGAAGAGAACAAAATTGTCAGTAATGAAGGAATTGAGGGTGAAGCCTCATTTTCGGTTGATAGCCTACTTATAAGCCGGGAAGTGAATAATGAACAGCAGGCCAGGTTAAAAACTGCATTTGAAGCATTAACCCCCCATCAGCGTGAAGCTGTCTTTTTAAGGTTTTACCAGAACTTATCGTATGAAGAAGTCGCTCAGGTGCTTAACATTTCCGTAAAAGCTACTTATAAGATAATGGCCAGAAGCCTGTCTGCCCTGAAAAATAGGATGCTTATTGCTCTTGCATTGCTTTTAAATGTCCTCTCCTTGAATTTTTTTTTAAATAAATATTAAACCGTGGGGTAAAACATTGCTTTCCTTGCACTATAATAAATAGAGATGCTATTAATCATAGTAACGGAAGCTTGTTTCAATGACGGATTATAATAAGTATAGCGATTTTACTGAGAACGAATTTATCATGGATCCTGTTTTCCAGGATTGGGTAATGCATCCCGGCGCGGAAAGCAACATCTTCTGGCAGTCTTTTTTTGAGGCATATCCACATCTACAGGACGCGGGAAAGGCGGCAGCCATTTTTTTAAAGCAGATCATCTTCAAAGAAGATCTCCCCGACGAAATGGTGATCAATAGATCGTTGGCAACTCATCTCCAGGCTGTCAAAAGAATTGAAAATAGTAAGATTGTTGATTTCAAACGGAGCTTTCCAATGAAAACGGTGCTTGGGATAGCGGCGGGTTTTGTAGGCCTGATCCTGGTCGCCTCGGCACTTTATATTTTAACTAAAAAGCAGGAACCTGTTTCATTCAGTACTCAATATGGCGAAGTGAGATCACTAACCTTACCTGATAGTTCCCAGGTTGTTTTAAATGCTCATTCAGCAATCAGGTTCGATGAAGAATGGGACAAAAATGATCAAAGGGAAGTGTGGTTAACGGGCGAAGCTTTTTTTAATGTCAATCACATCAACAAAGATACCAACCATATTCAAAAATATGAACGCTTCATTGTTCATACAAAAGACGTTACGGTAGAAGTTTTGGGCACTTCGTTCGACATCCGGCTTAGAAGAGGAAAAACAATAGTGGTGCTTGAGACAGGCAAAATAAAAGTGTCTTTCAAAAATACGAACAGGAGTGACATCATAATGAAGCCAGGCGAAATGCTCGACTACAATTATGTTGAAAATAAATTGATAACGGCGACTACCAGTGCGGAAAAATTTTCGGCATGGAAAGAAAAACGACTGCTATTGGATAATCCTACTGCGGAAGAGATTGTTCAATACCTGGAAGACAATTTCGGAAAAAATATTGTACTGGAAAATTCCGAATCAGGAAAACGGAAAATTGAAGGTGCTGTTTTATTAACCAACATGGATGATGCTTTATTTGTATTATCCACTGTATTAAATGCAGAAATTATAAAGAATGACAGCACGATCATAGTAAGACCTAGGTAATCAAATATATAATCTTTCACCATCTCTAACGATAAAACGCCATGAATGCACGCCACCGCGGCAGGATGCTTATTTTGCTGCTATTGATAAGCCCCTGCGCCTTCGCCCAGAAATCAACCTCCCTCCGCGAAGCCTTAAAAAAAGTTACAAAAATTTTTGGTACCGAGTTTGTCTGCGACAAATCCATACTCGATGGTAAAACTACCAGCTACCAGCTTGACAGTTTTGCAGACAAGCCTGTTGAAGAAGTCTTAAAGAACCTCCTGTATCCCAACAATCTTGTTTTCCTTTATGTCAAAACAAACTACTATTGTATTGTTCCAAACGAAAAAATTGGTACACAAAATCCGATTGTACCTGTTGCGATACAATCAGGTATCCAGGGTAGCACAAGCCCCGGTGCGAGCTTTGAACCAATCAAAATTTCGGGAACTGTAACGGATCCTAATGGTCAGGCTATCCCCGATGCAACCATCTCCGAAAATGGGACTACTAATTCTACATCCTCCGATGCTGACGGTGCTTTTACAATTACTGTTGCAGGCACTAAGTCTGTATTGACTATTTCTTCTGTTGGATATGAAACAAAAGAAGTTGCCGTTGGCACACAAACCGCCATTACAACAACGCTAGTCACTAAATCTGCTGCCATGGAAGAAGTAGTAGTAGTAGGGTATGGTGTTCAGAAAAAGAAATTGATCACCGGTGCTACCAGCCAGGTTAAAGGCACGGATATACAAAAACGAAACACACCGGCTGTATTAGATGCGCTGAAAGGCCAGGTTTCGGGATTAAACATTGCAAAGGTTTCTGCTCAACCAGGGGATGGCTTTAAAGTGATTATCCGCGGTATCGGTACTACCGGAAATTCATCACCACTTTATGTTGTTGATGGGGTAACAGTTCCAAATATCAACAGTCTGAATCCTGCTGACATAGAGTCTGTGGATGTGTTGAAGGACGCTGCTTCGGCAGCAATTTATGGCGCCCGGGCATCAAATGGTGTGATCCTGATTACTACAAGGAAAGGTAGAGTTGGAAAACCAACCATTAGTTACGACGGATTTTATGGCGTGCAGAACGTTGCCAAAAAAGTGGAATACCTCGGCGCAAAAGATTACCTGATGCTTTGGGCAGAAGACTACACCAATAAAGGCGTTGCGGTTCCTGATTTTAGCAAGGTAATACCAGGCTATGCAGATATAGCAAACGGTAAATGGGATGGAACCAATTGGCTCGATGCGACTTCTAATAAAAATGCGCCCATTCAAAGTCATAGCGTGAATATTTCAGGTGGCACTGAGCAGGGTGTTTACTCTTTGGGTATATCACTCGATGACCAGGAAGGAATTGTAGGCAAACCCGCCATACCTACCTATAAACGCGTTAGTTTCAGAATGAATTCTGAATGGACATTACTCAAAAAGGGAAATACAGCAATTCTTAAAATCGGCGAAAATGTCAATTATAATAATATAGGCCGGCGCGCAACCATTGCTGAAGGTGCAGGCAATGAAAATAGCTATGCCGGTGTAGCAAGTGGAAGCCCGGTGATCCAGATCTACAATCCCGATCCGACGGTACAGGGCCCTTATCCGTATTATCCTTATAATGTTTATGGCAGCCCTACCGGTGTTTCGCCAACTGCGCCAAATCCAATGGCCTGGCTGGATTACGCAAGATCCGGAAGTTTCAGCCGGAGCAATACGCTGAACGGTAATATATATCTTACGGTTCAGCCAATCAAAGGACTGGTATTCAGATCTTCATTTGGTATCAATACCTT
>NZ_DATHKG010000066.1:0-83924 GCF_035489435.1 Flavitalea sp. | reverse complement strand
AGCAGCGGGGATCTTGTTTAATAAGCTTCAGGGCGCTAAGGATATGGATTCAGTGAAAGAGGGTAAGCTGAAGTACAAGCTGAACGAGGAAATACTTGGATCTGAGAATGCGGCGGCAATAGCAATAGCAAACGGAGACTTAGGGTATATCAACTTCGGACAAACTGCGGTAGATATGGACCTGATCAATCAGGAGAGGTACACGGATGAAAAGATTTGTAACATATTCCACGCACCTCCGGGGTTGTGGTCAGCCTCAGCAAATGCTACCGATAATAATATTAAAGCATGGATGAAGCAGTTGATTACCCAGGCAGTTATACCGGAGCTTTCAAGCCTAAGGGACGACTGGAACGAGATCGCAAAACTGTACAGAGACAAGAATTTATATGTCGATTATAGCCTTGAGTGCTATCCAGAGTTAATCGAAGATCAGAACCAGTTAGCTGCCCGCCTGGAAAAGATGTGGTACTACACAGGTCAGGAAAAGAGGTTAATGACCGGCGGAGATGAAGATTTGAATGAACCTATGTTAAACAAATATTTTATACCCTCCAGCTTGAAAGAAATCAACGATGCGAATCCTGATTCTCTGCAAAACGAACTGGACCGAATTGATAACGATGTTGATCCGAAGTTATGACACCGGAGGAGTTGATGATAAAGCTGGTTGAAATAGCGGCTATTAAGTGGCGGATCTATAGCGGGGATTGTAACAGGACAAAAAGTAATAAAGCAAAATGCACAAGGGTATGGTGTGAAGAAAAGTTGTTTGAGTTGGATGGGTTGCCTGATGTGAAACAAAGGCTTGAGGATTATAGAACAGAGTTTAAAAAGGAACGATTAACACTGGGATTGCCAGCATGACCCGAACAGAACGAAATAAAAAGGCTCAAGAATATAAGCGCATTCTGACAGCGATAGAGACAAGATATATCACAAGGGTGTACACGGCTCTTAAAAGTCAGATCAGTTCTTTAACAGAGGTATTAAAAGCCTCAGGGATCGATCAAGCAAGAAGTCATTTAAACAGCTTCTCGTTTAATCTTAAGATGACAGCCGTTGTCAGGGATATGCATTTAAAAGCTGGTTTATGGCTGGCTAACAGAACATACTCTGGATTACTTGCTGCTTCACCACAACTCAAGTACCGGACATTCGGATATAATGAGCAGTGGACGGAAGAAATCTTAAGATACTTCAGACTGCATCTTTTGGAATCGGTGAATAATATCTCCGAAACTACGAAGGCGCATATCCTGAAGATTATGGAGCGGGGGATATCTGAAGGATTGTCAGTCGACGAGATGGTGAGGTTGATTAACGATAAGGTATACCTGGGACACAGGGCGCAGGTAATCGTGCGCACAGAGAGCAATAGGGCTGCGAATTACGGGACCATTGTTGCGGCAGGCGCGTACGACTACCAAGTTGTGAAAGAGTGGATATCGATTCCAGATAACCGTAGGCGGCATTCACATTTGATAGTGGAAGGAGAAATGAGAGAGATGGACCAGCCGTATAGTATTGGCTTAATGTATCCTGGGGATCCGGAAGGACCATTAAAAGAAATTATTCTTTGTCGGTGCTTGCAAGCTATAGTGCCAAAACGAGATGAGCAGGGCAGATTGATACCGAAAATAATGAATCCGATAATTCAGGGCAGACAAAACGAAATGATGCTTTAATGGAAATATGGAAGGCATACCAAGGTAGTTGTAAGCTACGGCGTTAATAGAGCTACCATACAAAGAATTGTCACAGAAAGATTTGGCAGCATATATAATTATAGATCATGGCTAAGCACATAGTAAAACAAGCTTTTTGGCATAAGGGATGGGTACAGCTGCTTTCAGTAGTGTCTACCGAGGTGGGCACTTATGGGATATGGTCTCCGCATTTCGCAAATGATGAGCAGCAAAAACCTATGCATATATATGCCAGGACCTACCAGGAAGAGCATGATAAATATGTTGATCAAATTGCCCTTCAGATGGATACTGAATATATCGAGGAGCTGAGAAAAGAGGGCAAACTTGTTGACGACAGGATTGCCGAATCAAAGAAAATTATTCAAACATTGTAAACTACGTTAACTCATAATTCTACTACTATGAAATATAAATGAGCTACGAAATAAAGAACAACTCCTGTAAAACGCTTGACGTTGACGATAAGTCTCGTCGTGTTAAGGTTGCATTGAACCGCGTCGGGGTTATGGACTTCGATAAAGACATTATCGAAAAAACTGCGTTTGATAAAACCATTACCGAAAGAGGACCAAAAGGCGCCGATCTTATCTGGCACCTTACTGATCATCGGGCATCCTTGAAAGACGCTGTGGGTAAGTTCCACGAACTAGGAATTGAAGGCGACTACCTGTATGGAGTAACCGATATTCCTGCTACCAAATGGGGTGATGATGTGCTTAAATTCTATGTAGCCGGCGCAATCAACCAACACTCTATAGGTTTCTCAACCATTAAGCGCGAAGTTTTCAACGATGATAATTGGGATGCCAGGTACACAGTCATTAAAGAAGTAAAACTCTACGAAGGCTCGGCTGTGCTGTGGGGTGCGAACATCTTCACGCCTACGCTTGCTGTAGGAAAGTCCTTCAAGGATCTCACCAAGGAAGAGAGCGTAACCGCATTCGAAAATGAACTAAAAGAGATCGAATCAATTACCAAACTATTTAAGTCCGGGCACCTATCCGATCAGGCGTTCGAGCTACTTGATATTAAGATCGGACAATCAAAAGAAAGATTATTACAACTCTATAAAGGAGCCACTCAACCCGTAGTGAATACAGTTGAAGCCGGTCAGACAGAGAAATATCTGGACGTATTCAAACAATTCATTCAAAATTAAAACGGGTTAAAAATGGATCCTATTCAATTAAAAGCACAGTTAGAGGCTCTTGAAGCCAAACTGAAAGCAGAGGTTAATGCAGCTGCTAAAGCGGAGATAACCGCCCAAATCGATACACTAAAAGGCCAGCTCGCTTCAATAGAAACATTGAAGACAGAAAATATCGAACTGAAAGGTAAGGTCGCTACACTTGAGACAAATGCAGTAGCTAACCAAAAGTGGATTAATGAACAGATCGCCAAGCAAAAAGAATTTCCACAGGGAGGTGCCCAGCCAAATACATTCGACGGTGTTTTAGGTAAAATGCTCGATGCGAAAAAAGACGCGTTGAAACAATATCGCGAAGGCAACGGTAAGGGCTTCTCGATTGAGATCGATAAGAAAGCTGTTGCTATCATGGGTAGCTCTACCCATTTAACCGGTTCTTATTTTGTGCAGCCAACGGTGGTGCCAGGTGTAATCTCCGCTCCGTACGAAGAAACACACATGCGGAATATTCTGCCTGTTGGCACGACCAATTCTAATATTATCCGGTATATCCGTGATAATGGTGGTGAAGGTGCGCCAACAACAGTTGCAGAGGGTAGCGCAAAACCTCAAGCGGACAGGGACCTTGCCATCTATGACGCACCTGTCCGTAAAATTGCCGTTCACTTCCGGGTGCCAGAAGAAATGATCGAGGATATTCCTTACCTGCAATCATTCCTGACAATGATCGGGCTTGAAGAAGTTGCTGTTGTTGAAGACGATCAGATTTTGTATGGCAATAACGTTGGGAACAATCTTTCCGGATTATTCCCGAACGCAACCACGTTCAGCGCTGGTACTTCTACAGTGACAGCTCCGAATGAATTCGATGTACTCAGGGCTGCACGTAAACAGCTTCGTAACGCGAAATTAAACGGGCCTCTCGTTGCCCTCGTTGCTCCGGATGACTATTTCAATATGACCTCTCGCAAAGATACCAGCGGAAACTACATGTTCCTGTCTGCGTACGGTGTGAACCTGGGTCAGCAAATTGGAATAAATATTATCGAGCATACTTCAGTTGTTGAGGATGATTTCCTGGTAATGCAGCCACGGGCCGCCATGATCTTTGATCGTGCGGGCACAACCGTTAGGTTCTTTGATCAGGATCAGGACAACGCGATTAAAAACTTGATCACTATCGTGATTGAAAAAAGAATTGCGCTGCCAATCTTCAGGCCTGCAGGTATCATTAAGGGTACTTTCTCTACTGCTACTACAGCACTGTTACCAGCATCCTAAATAATAACCGGGGGAGGTTACGGCCTCCCCTTTTTAAATCATTGTTATGGTAAAAGTAAAAGCACTTCAAACATCGGTCGGGGATTACGGCAAACTAAAAGCAGGTCAGGAAATAGAAATGCCTGATCGTGTAGCTAAAGAATTGGCCGCTTCCGGACTGGTTGAAATTATCGATATGCAAGAAAAAGCAGAAGTTGACTCGACTCCGGAGAAAAAAGAAACAGGGCACGCGCCGAAAAAAGAAATGGATCCGACGCCGGAGAAAAAAACATCTATCAGGATTACCGAAAGTGACTCGGTGAAGAAGCTCAGAAAAGAAAACGAAACAGCATTTAATAAAGGCAAGTGAGTTACAACGCCGTCATAGATTTTAAAGTTGTCACCGACCTGTCAGCTGAACCAGTAACACTGGTTGAGGTAAAGCAGCATTTAAATATGCAGTTTGATACGGAAGGTAGCTATGAGTTTACTGATGATGATACTAAGCTGACCAGCCTTATGAAGTCCTGCAGAAAGAGGCTTGAAAAGTACACGGGTGTTTCTTTTGGCCCCAAGACGGTCAGAGCTATTCTAAATAACGGGAAGGGAAATATCGAATTGCCATACGGACCGACAGTAGCTATTACAGCGATTATAGACGAGGATGGCGACACGATAGAGGCAGATGATTATACATTACAGGGAATAGAATTCAAGACCCTGAAAAGCCCGTGTAGCTGTTATGTTGACGTGACTTATACGGCAGGGTTTACAACGCTACCCGAAGATTTAAAGATGGCGTTACTCGAAGAGATTGCCTTCAGGTATGAGAACCGGGGAACGACAGAAAATAAATTATGTGATAGTGCTTTATTGCTCGCAGAACCTCATTCAAGAAATGTATGGCTGTTGTAACCGGATCGATGTTTAAAGAACCTTGCAGGCTTGAAAACCCTACAAAGGAGGCTGATGATGCCGGCGGCCATGCCGCAGTATATGAACACTTCTTAACAACGAGAGGGTACTTTCAAAAGAAGATGGGATTCAACAGCACAGAAGAGGGGTATAACCAAATAGTCAATGAGTACAGGGCTTACATCTGGTGGAGAAATGACATAGAGGCGAATATAACCAAGGACACAAGATTTATACGAGATAACCGGGAGTATTCAATTATTACCTGGAACAGATACAAAGAGAATAGAATGTTTTTAGAGTTCACGTTAATTGAGATTTTATGATAACGTCACATCAACCATGGTTATTCGGATTCAGCGGAATTAAGTGCAATCTGGATTCATTGATTGAGGCGTTTAAAAGATTAAACTAATGCCATTCTCAATAAAAGTGGAAGGACTAGAACAGGTGTTAAGTCGGTTCAAAACATTTCCGGAGAGAATACAGAAAGCGGTATCGAGTGAATTAAAGTTGAGTGCAGAAAGGGTAAAGAGGTTAGCAGTTAAAGATGCGCCGGGCGACAGAGGAACATTAAGGCAGAATATAACGGTGAATCAATCCACAGGGATAGCGTTCACAACAGTAGTGCAGAACCGAACCGCTGCATACATGGAGTGGGGAACGAAAAGTAAGAGACGTATACCAGCCGAATTGATGGCTTACGCCTCCTCGTTTCAGGGTCCGGGGCCGAAGGGCGGGCCAAGTATGCAGGACGCAATTCAGGCATGGGTAAAAAGAAAAAAGATAGCCGGTACTTACTCAGTAAAGACGAAAAGGAGAACCGGGAACAAAGCAACTAAAGAGAAACAGGATAAGGCATTAGCCTTTGTGATTGCTCGGAGCATAAGAAAGAACGGCGTTAACCCGCATCCTTTCTTCTTTAAAAATGTGTTTATAGTCAGGGACGAACTGATAAAGAGTATCGAAAATATTATGAAGGGATTATGAAAGACTTTGATCTGGCATTGAGACGGGCATATTTCGCAGCTCTGAGCAATCAGATAGTTATTGAAGGAAATCCGATCCCAATAGCAGATTCAAAGCTTGAGGAATTTAAAACAGAAAATAGTATCTACATACTCGTTTGGAGTCAAAACGGGCGGGCAGAAGACACGAAGTGTAGTTACAGGTCGTACAGTGAAATTATTTTAGGAATTGTTCACACAATGAAAGGAGCGGGCACTAAAAAGATAGTTGACTTAGTAGCGGATCAGATTACGCAACGCTTATTCCCGACACGTAAGACAACTACGCTTCAAATCGAAAGTGGATTTCGATTGTATGTTCCGAAATTAATAAGCACAGATACATCAGGTATTTCGCAAGTAGAAAATTCAAACGATTATAGAATAGTTAAGACACTAGTATTTTCAAACATAATAATTCAATAAAATGGCAGCTACAGAAGTTCAAGGGTTAGAAGTGGTATTTCAGTATTCAACTGACCTTATTGCGCCCTACGATTGGAAAACTATTGGTTGCGAAACCGACAACTCGTCCGATAGTCAGGCGACAGTAAACGATACGGTAACCAAATGCGCAACCTTCTCTTCTGCCAGCAAGCCAACCAATGCTGTATCTGGAAACGGAGTTGTGAATGCGGCTCCTGAAGCGGATGAAGCATCGTACAAAGAAATTGATGCCCTGTTGCAGAACCAAACCAAAGCAAGAGGCCGTTACCTTAACCTGGATAACGGAACCATTGGTGATGGGGAAGCTATCTACAAAGAAGGCGAAGGAAGATTTACATCTCTTGGCCACGCAGCCCCTGCAGACAATCTCCTGACATTCTCATGGGGATTCTCATTCTCAGGCGTTGTAATTACCACTCCTGCATCATAAAACTGGAAATATGGCAAAGAATAAAATGATCCTGACGCTCGGTGATCAGGAAGTAACCTTGAAATTTAATATGGGCACCCTCCGGAGGATGAAAGATCTGGCTGGCAACGACCCATTCAGGCCGGTTAACACGGAGGACATGCTGGGGATGATTCTATTTTCCCAGGAAGTTATCAATGCCGGTGTGATGACGGAGCTGGGTACCGAAAAGCCTTTCTTCACTCAGGAGCAATTAGACGATTACCTGACCATTTCACTAATGACGGAAATCGTTATAGCGTTCACTCAAGCCTATTCACCAGACGTGCCGGAGGTCAAGGACGACACACAGCCCAGCCCCGTTAACGTTCAGTGATATACTCTCTGATGCGTTCGGGGTACTAAATCTTCATCCATGGGACTTTGACAGATACTCTTTTGAGGAGTTCATGTACAAAAGGAAAGGATTCTATGATTTCTATCAGGCAGGCAAACGAATAGATTTCCATCATTTGAGGATGGCAACTTTTGTGGGCATGCTGCCTCACATGGATAAGCGAGATGTGAAAAAAGGTATTGACGTCATTTTCCCGGATATCTATGGTGAGAGAAAAGAAGTGGGCTGGACTGATGAAAGACTGAAGAGGATAAAAGAAAAAGCCAAACGAATAAAACTCAAGAATAATGCCTGATTACAATATTGGTGTCAAGTTTGGAGCTACTGGTCTTGAGCAATTAAATAAAGATGTCGGATCGGCTACCAAAACGCTCACCGGATTATCAAAGGCATTTGTACAACTTCCTAAAGTTGATTTACGCAATATCGTTGTTGGGGCAACAGAGGTAAAAAAAGAAGTTGATGTTGCATTGACTTCTTTTCAGGCATTGGGAAATGCGTTCGTGCAACCTCCCAAACTGGATGTTACAGGAGTTGTAGACAATCTCAGAAGGGTACCGCCTGCAATCAGCGCATCAGTAGCCTCCCTGGATTCTTATAAGAAAGCGGTCAATGATTTACGGTCATCTACAGGGGCCGGAATTAAAGTTCCGATATCAGTAACATCTCTCGATCAGCTGCAGGCAAAGCTCGCTGATATACGTACAAAACTACAATCCAATACCGATCCATTATTATTCTCAAAATTAAGATCCGAAGCAGCAAGAACTCAGACTGCAATTTCGGCGTTAGATAAAAGTGTAGGAACGGCAGGGAAAGGATTGGGCGGCATTAGGCCCGGAGCTAATCAGGCAGGAACAGCATTACAAAACCTTGGACGTGTCGCTCAAGATGCGCCATTCGGGTTTATCGGCATTCAGAATAACATCAATCCCCTACTTGAATCCTTCCAAAGATTAAAGACCGAATCAGGATCATCTGCAGGCGCATTAAAAGCCCTTGGCTCATCTTTATTAGGTGCGGGAGGCGTTGGCCTTGGACTGTCACTCGTGACCGGTCTTATCACTGTAGCGGTTCAGAAATACGGATCCTTAAGTAATGCTATCAATGTTGTTTTCGGCCTGACTTCAAATCTTGAACAAGCAAATCGGGATCTTGCCAAATCTATGTCAGATGGTGCGGCCTCCGTGGCCGGCGAGGTTGCCACTATACAATCATTAGTATCAATCGCGCAGAACAAGGCATTAGCTGATTCGACAAGGCAGCAGGCCCTTGATAAGCTTAATACAGAATACGACAAGTATCTACCAAAGCTAACGCTTGAAAATATTGAGACAGAGAAAGTAAACGAATCTGTTAAGAAATTAACTAATTCGCTTGTTAGGCAGGCTCAAATAAAGGGCCTTGAAGATTTAATAAGTAAAGAAACTGCTAAGCAAGCCGAGGAATACATAAAAGTACTGGATCAAGTCGCTAACAAAGGGTCTTTACTCTCCCAGGTATTCAACGATTTAATTTCCCCTGTTCCGGGGTTCTCTCAGAAAAAGGCATTGTTTGACTTTTCCCAAACGTTTGATAAGTCTGAGAAGAGAGCATCTTTCCTTACCGACACATTAAAAAATCTATTGTCTTTAGAGGCGGCGTCCGGAAACTTACAGCCTCCGCCTACCACCAAGCCTAAAGAGATTGACTTACTCGGCAAGCAACTTTCTGCACTGGAAAAGATCCGTAAAGTTCAACAAGAGATCGCTGACATTCCGACCATTAATAAAAAAATTGTAGGGTTTGAAACAGAAGGGCTGACTAGTGCCGAGATCGAAGAACTAACCGGACGTCGGAAAATCGAAAAAGCGTTAAAGGATGTTGATGCCCTGATTAAGACCAGTGAAAAAATATATGATTTAAAAATAAAGATTGCTGCTCGTGATTTAAAGAGTGGGGTAATAGATAAGGCGACCGCCGAAGATATAAAGAAGCAGGCTAAAGCTGACCTTGATAAAGTATTTCTACAGCAGGCGTTGATTTATGAGGCAACTGTGCGCGTTAAGCCTACCGTTATAATTGAGCGTTATGATCTATCTCAAAGTCCAGAAGAGGTTACTTCCAATATCGCAAAGGCGCTAGGGCTCGACAAGACCATTCCGATTAAAGCGAGCGCAACTGTTGAGCTACAAACAGTTGGCCTTGATAAGCGGCAGGCTATAGCGGCTATGGAGGGTATGGCAACTGAGCTTACTGCTTCAATAAATGCAATACTCAATCAAGCAATCAATGATTCGTTTGTGGCAATAGGCGAAGGCATAGGAAACGCTATATCGGGCGGCGGCTTGAAAGATTTAGTTTCTCCGTTGCTAAATGTGATTGCCAATGCTCTAACCGAGCTGGGTAAGGCTGTAATAGCCTATGGAACAGCTATGGCCGGATTAAAGATAGCACTCAAAAACTCCTACCTGAACCCTTATGTAGCTATCGCTGTGGGTGTGGTCGCAGTTGCCGCTGGTCAGGCACTTAGGAACAAGGCTCAAAAGTCGACTCCTAAGTTTGCCAATGGCGGTATAGCCAATGGTCCGCTTTCCGGTTACGGAGTGGAACTTCACGGCCGCGAAATGATCATACCGCTTGACAGGCTTAACAACGCTCCGTCATTTACAAGTAAAGAGGGAATGAGTTTATTGCCTTCTATTAATTTCTCTGGCGATATGTTCCGCATCATGCTCCAAAAAGTTAATAGGAGAAAGGGAAGAGTATGAGTTACGGCACACAATATAGGGCTGAGTTCAGTAATGAGCTGAATCAAAATGTTCTGATTCTGTTCGCACAGAAAGACGTAGCACCGCTATCCGATCCGATACCTTTTGAAATATCCGAGGACGGGTTAGAGATGAACGATGATTCGGATGATGGAACAATCATTGCGCGGGAGGTTGTTATAACGATCAATGCCGACGACCAAACGGCGATAACATGGGAGACCTTCTTAACTGGTGGTTATGATGAGTGGTGGGTTATCATCTATGTAGATTACAATGCAGTATTTGAAGGCTTTCTGACACCAGAAGAAGGTTCTGCAGCTTTCCTTGATAAACCTTACGACGTAACACTGAGGGCTACCAATGGCCTGAAATTGCTCCAAAATATACCACTCACAAAACAGGATGGGTTAACTTATAAGGGAAAATTTACTCTTATTGATTATATCTCTTCAGCGTTATCGAAAACATTGCTAAACAATATTTCATCATCTACTGGAATACCGATAAGAATTTATTCGAATGTCTTTGAGGCATCCATGACCAATAGGTATCTGGATATAACTAAAGACTTTTACCAACAAACAAAACTCGATCACAGGACTTTCCAGAAAGATCCTACAACATTCGTTTCTTGCTACGATACTTTGTCAATTATTCTTAAACGACATTCCCGGTTATTTTACTGGAATGCTCGTTGGGTTATTGAATGGATTGGTGAGCATCAATACGCTCCCGGTGGAAGGTATTACACAGAATACAATGCCGACGGAACGGTTATTCAGGGAGTCGAAGATCTTGAGAATTATGCAACCGTTGGAAAGACTGCTCTGATATATCCTATCAATGAGGATCAATTAGTGTCCTCCAACTTCGCTATCAATCTCGCAAGGACTGACTTTAAATTTAAAGTCTGGAAAGAAATACCTCTAAACAATAAGTTCGATAGAGGCACCTTCATCGACGAAGGACCGATGGCCGATATTTATGATCAGGATGGTGACGGAAATATCACTGAGACGATCGGAACTTATAAAAGGCACACTATTGATGATTGGACTTATGGCTTAATGACCTCAACATCAAACTTCGTAAATTTGCCGGCATTAACCCCGGCTTCAGCAGTCCCATCACGAAGATCTATTTATACTATCTATGGCACGGAAACAATAAGAGAACTCATTTTGCCGCCTGTATCAGGTGGCAGCACCCCTTCGTTTTATATGCTACAAGCAGATGGCATACCAGTGAAAGCTTACAGTCGCTTGAAGATTACTATGTCCTTGCGATTGGATAGCCCATATAATCCATCAACCGGCTCAATACCATTTTTTAGAGGGTATATTCAAAGTAGTTCTTTGACTGATAGGCATTGGCTTCGCTATAGTGACGATGAAGAAAAAGACAAAGCAGAGTGGATAAAGGACAGTTTGGCTGGAAGTGGGTATGCTGTGAATAGCAGGCTGATGATTCTTAGTGATACGACCAAGTTTTATTCCCTTACAGTGGAAACGCAAACTATACCAGTGGACGGCACGTTTTATTTTTCGTTCATTACCGGACCGACAGGGCGAACCATATATATTACTGGCTTTGACCTTGAATACATCCCTTATATTGCCGGCGGATATATTCAGGTAGAAGGGGATTACGTACAACATTCTCAGGATGCGAATAATCAGGATAACGACATAGAGGAGATAATGATATCCGATTCTCAGATTCAGGTTGTGGAGGGGGCAATGTTGAACGCTGCAGGACTGCCAACCAATCCGACCTGGTACCGGGGAAACATTGTCGAACGACAACACTTCAAAGGACTGGTTAACCTGGTCCGCTTCAATATGGCATGGAGAAGATTTTGGGATATAACAGGATCTTTTACATCCCTCGACTTTGAACCTGAGAATGATCAGTTGAATAAACAACCTATCGGGTATCATAAAAATTATCGGTTCATTGATCTTGGATTAGTCCGGGAGTTTATCCTCCGGCCTCCTTTAAGAATGAATTTGTGTACGGGAGATATCAATGCTGAATTTCAGGAAGTCTTGCAACCAACGAATACAACTGAGGTATCCGTGGAATACTCAGATGTGATGGCTGCGATTGTTCTTGCGATCAATCAAACCACCAATTCAGAATGGGACAGCGCGGGGCTGGCACCGGGAATCGGAACGCCATACTTTCCTCCGCAAGCTGCGGTTTTCACACCATTTACAACGGTGCTAGCAGTAGTAACTAACCCCGGCGGAGTGGTAACTGTATCAGCTTCGCCGGGGACGGCTTCTAATACTCCTGTTCTTTTCAAGGATAGCGAAACAGTAGTAGACGGAAAGAGAATAACGGTTATTACACTCGGGCCAGATATAGAAATCGGCAACATATTCACAGTGTCGGTTTTCGGGCATGACGTGGTTTATACTGTAGAAAATAAAATTGTTCCAGTAGATGGAGGCCAAGAGGGTGCTTTTAAATTCGACTATAGTTTCGGCAATGGCTGATTATTTATTGACTAGAGAGAGTTCGAAAATAATTATCCTCTAACAAGCCAGATAAGATAAAATATTTGAGAGTTGTTATTGTATGTTTTTATCTTTGATGAACATTATCTTAATGTTTACATCCTGAATTTAAAGGATGAATTTTCTCCGTACCCTCTCCGTTATAATCCAAAGAATATTAAAAGTAAACTACGCTATGCATTCACTCCAAGTGAAATACAATGAAGAAATTCTGTAAGGGCCTACCAGACGCGAGCTCCATCCGTTTTTCATAAATACATCAATCATCTTAATCAACACAATACAACAAAAGACTAGCGCGATTGCTACTTTGATAGAGCAAATGCAAAATTGATTTAGGAACTCCACCATTGGAAACGGCAAAGATTAAAGGCAAAAAGAATGAAGAAATATCAAACAAAGACACCCTTCCCAGACTACTGTCCTATCAAACATAACCGATTTAATAATTTCGTCAATGCGAATATCAGATATTTTCAATGGCTAATTAACAACTTCTCAGGATTGGAGTCTAAGGACGACCGTGATGACCTGATGCAGGAAGTACTTTTATCAACATGGAAAAGATTTGACACTTTTAGTGGTGTGCATTTAGCAGGTTGGCTTAAGAAGACCGTAGAATATTGCTCGTCAAATTATCGGCAAGCTTATGTCAAATATAAAAACAGGAATGTTTTCGGATTAGACTTCGATCGAATCGAACCTGTTGTAGAAGAGTATAGCGAAGACCATTTACAGAAATTGGAATGGGCTATGGCTAAATTACCGGACTGTGATCAAGAGATATTGGCGATCTATCTTAACCCGAACACGTCACTTAGGCGTGAAGCAATGATCCAGGGAAAAGGAGATGGATATTACGACAAAAAATTTTCGCTCATAAAGAGTGATCTAAAATGTTTGTTACAGGATAAACCTCCCCCACCCCGCTTCGTAAGGATAGGTGAGGGCTACCATTCTAATAAAGCAATTATTCAGCTAACGAAGGATGGACAATTTGTTAAACGATGGTCATCTGCAAAGGAGGCGGGAAGAGGGGGATTTAATTCAAAGAACATTGCAAATGTGTTGAAAGGTAAAAGACCGACTTGCCAGGGGTTTGTTTGGAAATATGAAGTTAAAGATTGCGAAACGGAATAACGCTGGCACAGAATGATGCAAACGCTTAAAAGATGATTTCCCCATAACCCGGTCGAGGAGTGCCTTGTTCTAGGGCTGACTGAAGGTATTAAGTAATTTACTTGGTTAAGAGTAATCATATTGTTTTAAATAGAAGTTAAGTCCAACATGAAAAGACTACTTTTCCGAAACGATATAGTAATTAATTTTGTAATTTGTTCCTTAAGAGTTAAATTCAAGTGATTTTCTTCAACCTTTGCATAACCTAAAAAGTTGCCATGACACAACCTCAACAAGAAAACATAATAGAGTTACAACCTAAAGAGTCACTCGCATGGGTTTGTTCCTTTTTAGTTCCTACAGCAGATTTGTGGCTGGTACAGATTCATTTTCTGAATCTTGATATACCAGTTTGGGAGTTAAGAAATGAACAAATGGGAAATATGCCTCATTCGTCTTCGTACACCAATAACACTAATACTTTGCAAAAAATACAGGTATATGTTCAGAGCCACGTGGATTCGACCGCGCCTGGCTATAACCCCGTGCTTGTACGCAAAACTGTAGTTACACACGAAAATCCATTTGATCCCGATATCCCAACATCGGTGACGCAAGGAATTACAATTGAATACCACTTTAGTAACGATTCTTCGACTTTTTTAGACGAATGTACAATTAAGCTTAGGCTCTACGGGCTAACTTCATAATCCGATAAACCACTGGTTGTCAAAAAGCATAGGATAAGTTTTTAACCGGGTTGTACTTAGCTCCGACACAGACGCCTCTTCTATGAGTGCCTATATAGTGAATATAGAGTTGCGAATGCAAAAGCAAATTGCAAAAAGCGCTTTGATTGAATCAAAGGCATCATCGGAATCTTATGTGGAAATATGCGGAGGTTTTATAATCCTATATTTGCTTCAATCAATTTCAGATTACTTATTAAGGATGGCAGTAATCCTTTTTGTCAAATCAGAACTAAATCCAAGAGGCAGTATAGTTCTTCTTTTTTCTCCATGCCAGATTACTTTAAATTTACCGGATTTTTCATTCTCTATATAAGGCAGCCAATTATTCAAAGCTTTGCTTAGATAAAGTTTAAGTTGGTATTCAGCTGTACCATTTTTTTCTCTCGGGGAGTTATGGAAATCTACTTTTAGTAATGATATTTTTCGATTTTTCTCAACGCATTTAGCACAAAGTTCACTTTGGTGACGCATAATGCGATCGCAAAATTCTTTCATGTCTGCTTCGTACTGAGCCTTTGCTGCATTTTTGTTTGCGACCTTGCCCCGATTGATGTATGCAACTTTAAGAAAACTCATGAAATCCATTTTTAGGTTCTGAAGTAGAGGTAAATTGGCAATCGAAATTTACACTTCTATTTGACACGCACTGTACACCGTCTTCTGAAAACTTCCGTCAACAAAGACAGACAGTTCATTGATTAGTCGGCCGTATTCCGTTGCTCTATCTGTAGGTCCGCAATAAACTTCTATCCATCGATCGTCGTCCCTGATCAGGGTCGCGGAAATGATCTCCATTACGATAAATGGCAAACGTCATTTCGTTATTTGGATAGCTAGTCAGGACCCTAATGTCGTGCTTCGAGCCGGCTTATCCATTTTAGGAAGTTATGAAATTCTCGGCTGAAAAAAATCAGGAAAATTTGAAATCTTACCGCATAAAATAACTGTATATAATGGACCATTTTGCCTTATACATGTTTCTTAAGCCCTGTGAATGGGCATTTTACTTTTCTTTAGACTCAAGACTCTGATACAAACCGGTTTCCTTACCGCATTGGAATATTATTTTTAATATTTTTGGAATATTTTTTTGCCAATTCCGGAAAGTGACTATATTTGGAATCAAAATACCAGACTATGAAAACCATTCTACAGTTTGAAGACGCAAATGAGATTTTGAAACCATACTATTCGGCACTTATCAAATGTTTAGACAAAAGTTTTGCTGATTGTAACGCTATGAGTAATTTCTTTTCAACTCAAAATCCAGCCCACTTTAAACCGAGGACTAAGGGATCATTTATCGCTGACCGGCTGAAGATTCATCTCGGTAATCAATTTGACGCCGACTCAAACATAAGATTTGTTGAAATTAAAGGGGCTTTAGCTGTTGTAATTCAAGAAAAACTTGTAGTGCGGTTTAACAAGATAGATCAGCGGTTGAGAATGTCCATTAACCGTAGAACAAAGTCGTCGAAGCGCTACCTTAACCAAATTCCAATGGAAGGGCTAGAAGATATGACATATGTGTGGGGAGGCTATATGCCAGATAAAATTTGGAGTACTATAAATGGATACTACCTCACTTGTTATAATGGTAACTTAAATTGGCATTACGACATGGGCAAAAATAGTTCTCTACAACAATTGAGTATTGAAATTCCACAAGATAAAGCCGCTAAACGCGTTAAACCAAAAACAAGACAAGGCAGCAATTCGAACAAGAAAACTGGCACCGAAGACTAAACAATAAAAAATATGAGGATTCTTAATACTGAAATTCTTGCTTTAGCCAGGGAATCACGCGGCTACAACCAAAATCAACTTTCAGATTTATTAAGAGTAGAGCAAGGAACCGTATCGAAAATCGAAAACGGCAGGCTAGGCATCACTGATGAACTATTAGTGAAGATTGCTACAATCCTTAACTATCCGGTTGATTTGTTTTACGACGTTGAGAGAGTAATTAAAGTTGAAGGGCATTATCGAAAAAA
This sequence comes from Flavitalea sp., assembly GCF_035489435.1. NCBI lineage: Bacteria > Pseudomonadati > Bacteroidota > Chitinophagia > Chitinophagales > Chitinophagaceae > Flavitalea > Flavitalea sp. Next base: position 67,490 of record NZ_DATHKG010000066.1, on the reverse strand, counting down.
GATTTCTTTACCGGCGAAAGAGTTGAAGGAATATAAAAGTAAAATGACTTTTGCCGAAAGGCACATTAATAAACTTTCAGATGCAGTTGAATTACCTGACGTCAAGATACCTTCATGGGATGTAGAATCAGATGGGGATATCATTCAGGCGGCAAACTTTCTTCGTGAATATTGGAAAATCCCAAGAGGAAGAATAGAAGATTTGGCAAAAGTGACTGAAGATAATGGCATTATTATCGCTCCACTTGATTTAGGGGATATGGACGCGTTAAGCACCTATTCTTCCAGATATAATTTACCCATATTGTATGTCAACAAAAAGAGATCGGCTGATCGAATACGGTTTAATAATGCACACGAGCTCTGTCACTATGTCTGTCATTTTGGAAAAAAAATCTCTTCTGAAAGAGACATTGAAAAAGAAGCAAACATCTTCGCAAGCGAGCTTTTGTTACCGACTACCGAAGTCTTGCCACAACTGGTAAATTTAAACTTAGAAAAACTTTCAGATCTGAAAAGATATTGGAAGGTTTCAATGCAAGCTATACTTTATAAAGCGAAATTTTTGAACGCTGTATCGGAAAATCAATATTACTATCTGGTCAAACAAATGAGCTCACTTGGATACAGGAAGAATGAACCGATTATGATTCAACCTGATAACCCCAATCTTTTACGAGAGATATTGCAAACCTACATTGAGGATATGAGTTATTCGAAAACAGATTTAGCAAAAATTTTGTATCTCAATGAAAGTGATTTAGAGTCCACTTATTTTGGTGGAAGGCCAACTCCGAAATTCAACGTTTATCGGTAAAAGAACTTGCGAAGCATATTGGCATCCTTCTTTTCACTCACTGAAACTCAAAAATCGGGATTCACCTGGGCATTAGTCAAAAAGGCAATAGCCGAAAAAACCATATACCGAAATTGTTATTGGAGGTATAAAGAAAAATCTCAGGTTGTTTACTTGCAACTAGATAACCGAGGTAAATTAATTCGCGAGTGGTCAAACCGGATGAATTGAAAGCTGCAGGATACAGTCCTAATCAGATTAAACGAGTTTTCAGAGGTGAAACCAAAATGCATAAAGCCTTTTTATGGCAACGGGTTGCGTCATGAAACATTCGATTCCCCAGGGAAGGGGCATTTTACTTTATAACCTCAAAAGTTTAAACTTCTTTGAAAAAACTTGCTAAAAAGGCTTTAACGTCTTTTTGCTGTTTTTTACTCAGGCTTGCTAAAACACTTGTAAATACAAGGTCACAGTGAGATCGGTTACAGTTTGTTGGCGTATGTTGAATATTAAATTCCGCTGAACTTTGAGGATCTTTCCATGGGAAAGGTCCAATCGCCACTCCGGGTCTACCAACCTTTAAATGAAAGTCACAACTCCTATTTTCAATGTCTTCGAGCTCTGCCCACATGACGTCTGTAGGATCATTGGAATATTTACTTCTATTTAATGATAATCCCGCAGCAACGTCGGTCCATTTGATTTGACTAAATACGTCTGGAATCGGCTGGAAGGGGTTGCCAGTGAATCGACGATAAAACCTTTCGGCCGGCTCGAAGCTACAGTCTTCCGTTCGGTCAAATTCAGACAGATAGGTCGGTGGCGTCATTCAGATACGAATGCATTAGTTATTGTATTCAGAGTGACTTTTCCTTCAGTATCCAAGTGGATACTTCTGTATTTACCTGGGGTTGAAGAAACATAGATATAGGAAACTTCGTCATCTTCCTCACCGATAACAATATAATGTGTTCCATCCTCCCCTGCCCGAAAGATAGCAATTTCATTATCCGCAGTAAATGAGACGGCGAAATCATGAGCCGTTAAAGCAAGGTCTTCGCTTAAGATATCAGCAATTGCTTGAAATTGGGATAGTTGGGGAGTGGTTAGAACGTGTTCGTCGTCGTGGAATAGTTTTTCTAATTGATCTTTAAAAAACTTTCTTTTTCGTTTTGACAAATCATCAATGGCGAAGAAACGATTGCTTATCCCATGTGACAACAACGATAAAAAATAAAAGTGAAGCCCTGTCATTCGACTGACAGAGACGGGTGGCGCCCACGCTAAGGGCCTGCCATTATAATTCATCTTGTATATTCTGGAAGCATGGGGATTCGTCGGGAGATCGAATATCTCGCGATTGTACAATAATTCCAAATCAACTCCCTCACTTGTAGAGTTCTCCGTTAAGTAAGATCCAGTCGAGGGCATGCGACTAAGTTCAATGTCATTGTAGCTTAATTTCATAATGAATTATATTTATCAATGGCAAATGGAGTAATACTCGCGAAAAAAATTTCATTTTTGAATGTTCTTAGCGCAGCGAAATCATCACGCATATCAATTATTGCATTTCCTGCAGTTGGGATAACATTTTTAATGACGTCTATATCTAAATACAGTTTCTGTTGGCCGCTAACATCGACTTGAAGAAGTTCGTTGATAACACCACTTGCGGCAGACACCGCATCAAAGACCTCCATGCGGATAAAGGAAGAAATCAGGGGCTTTTGAATTGGATTAGGGGGTACGATGGTTAAATATGTGCTAACAGTTTCGCCAGGCTCCAGTATAAACTCATTAATGAACCGCAACGAAAATCTTCGCCATATCTGGGGTCGGAAATGAATAATATATTTATCAAGAAACTTTATTGCTTCAGGATAAAAAGAATCCCAGCTTGTATACTTTTGATTCAGAAATGAAAAGGCAAACCCATTCTCTCTGGCTTGAATTGAGACATTGTCTTTGGTATAAAATGCAATTCCGATCGTCTTTCGCTCAACGCTACTAATTGAATCAGAAAGCGTGCCTCCGATTTGAACTAAATTTTCATGTCTGTAAAATTCATCACCTAAGACTTCTCGAAATTGTTTAAATTCTGAATATTCAATAGACCGGCCATGGTCAAACAGGACCTCAAGAATCGCTTCTTTGATCGGAGGCTTTGATAAAGTCAAGTAAGTAAATTTAAAATAATAAACCTTGAATTCGACAATGCTGATTAGATAGCACCAACATGGAATTTTTCGTTAGGATAGCTCTCGCAAAATAATCACCCCCTCCTATAATTAATAATTTTCATGGCTAATATCATGTTAATTTGTGAATTATCCAAATGACTAAGGCGATTGGTGACTAAAATGGTGATAACAATGAATATTTAAAACTCGTTCTTAACTTGCCGTAGTCTTTCATGTTGCCGCTCTTTTTCGCCCCCAAGATAATGGTCCATCGTAACGATTAGAGATGTATGTGCAGCCATTTTTTGTGCATCAATTGCTGAAAGTACTGCTGCTGTCTCGTCCAGGTTAGAATGCTTTAAACTATAAAAGTCAGCGGTAATCCCAAGCTTCTTTTTTACATGTCGATTCCAACGCCGGCATACCTGGTTAGAATTAATGGCTCTGTAACCGGGAATAAGGCCATCAGAAAAAAGAAAGTCATCTGATTTCGCCTGTTCAATCACTTCTTTCCAAAGCGGTAAAACAATGTCCTTGATCGTTCGCCAGGTCTCCCGGTACTGTTTACCTTTTTTAATTGTCATTTTGTACCGCTGATTTAAAAGATCAACATCTTGCTTTCTAATCAGCATTAATTCAGTTTCCCTGGCACCTGAATGAAAAAAGATGTGCATGAACCTCCAGAAACTGTAGTGACTCTCCTTCAAGTACTCATTCACCCTGGACCGATCCTCGAGAGACAGTCTTTCCCGGATCCGCTTGACAGTCTTTTGCTTTTTGATTTTTGCCACCGGATCAATCTCAGTTGCTTCCATTTCAATTAACTCACTGAAAACGATCATCAGATATGACCTGTATTGATTGTGTCGGTGTGCGCTCCATTTGGGATTGTCTTTTGCACACTGCTGGAAAATAACTTTAATATGCTTCCTGGTTACTTTGGAGATCGGTATGGTAGAGATTCTTAACTTTTGCGCAGCTGCCGACACGCCCTTGACGGTTGACTTGATATCATCCATCGTTTTTTTCGCCTTTTTGATCATGAGTTGTGCTGCGCTCAACGCCTGGACAAATGGAGTGGCGGGATCAATCATGCCTTCACCCAACAAATCATCGTCTAAGGGCTGCTCGAAGGTTCCTAAAATAGGGTTATAATTCTGTTGCTGTAGTAACGCGAGCTCCGAATCAATTAAAGCCCGGGTAGCATCCTGCCGGGATTTTAGTGTTATGAATTGATTCATCCCTTTAATGATTTTCAGTTTCCCCCTCTTGGTGCCTGGTTGGTGGGGTATAGCTGGATCGTAAAACCGGTAATAGATCAACCAGGGACTTTTGATATTCGCCTTGGCAGTATTCCAATTTTTGGGGGAAACTTTTAGCTCAGTACAAGAGCAATTGTTGCATAGCTGTAGCATGACTAACTTTTTAGGTGTTAACGAAAGTGTTAACGATTATAAAAATTAGCCGCAAAGCAAGAGAGTTTGAAAGAGACGAAACGCAATACAGGACTACGTTTCGTCTTAGTAGCGAGGAGCGGGCACGATCCGCCGACCTCCGGGTTATGAATCCGGTGCTCTAACCAGCTGAGCTACCTCGCCAAACAACAGCATTTGCTTAAGGGCTGCAAAAATAGACAAATACAGCAAAAATCAGAAATGATTTTATAACTTATTTAAAACAAGCCCTTGTTTCCTGCGGGCAACAGAAATTAACCCGAAAACATAGATTGGAAGATTTTAAGAGCGACGATGCCCGAGTTGATCTACGGGTTGATCCCCGAGTTGATCCAATAAATCTTTTGAGGATTTTACCCGACCTGGCCGCATTTCCCCCTAAGTGATTGAGGTTGGAACGTGCCGGATGGGCCTGAGGTTGGTTTGATTTGCCACCTTCGATTCCTGCTCGGAGTTACCCAAGCCGATCAGGGCCAAACAGCAACCAGCGCTGGAAGCACACCTAAAAAAGCCGATCAGGGAACAAAAGCTGATCGGAGACAAGAACCACCAGCGGTATGAACAATGGTATTAACCAGGAATCACAGTGGGAAATCAAACTAACCGAAAGGCCCATCTGGCGAAGGGAAGAACCGAGTGAACGCACTAATTTGGATCGATGGAGTCAAAGTGCACCACTTTTTTGTCATTAATCAATTTCTCGAGGAGCTTTTGATGCCTATCCTCGCCACCTTTAATTGAATATTCAAACACCAGTTCATTTCCCTGCTTACTTAACGAAGGCCTGACAAAGGTCAGACCGACCTCCTTCATAAATCTTTCATACTCCTTATCCGCCAGCTGGCTATTATTGAAAGTGATCTTGTAGTTAAACTTCACGTTTGTTCTTTCGAGCCTTTTACCAACATAACCAAGAATATTTAGAACAATCATAACAAGCAAGGCTGAAATTCCTGCTGCCATGTACATACCGGCGGCTATAGCCATTCCGATGGCGGCCGTAACCCAGACTGTAGCTGCTGTTGTCAGCCCTTTTACACCGGTATCGCTCTTAAAAATTACACCTGCACCCACGAATCCAATACCGGTAACAATGTTGGAAGCGATCCGGTCTTTTGAGTTTTCTTCAATCAAAATTGAAGCGATCGTAAACAGGCATGATCCCAGGCTAATCAGGATCAATGTGCGAAACCCGGCCGATTTGTTACGGTATTCGCGTTCGGCGCCAATTATTCCGCCGGCAAGGGCTGCAAGAAACAATCTAAGAAAAATGTCTTCATTTGACATAAACGCAGTTGACATAAACACCAGAGGATGAAAAATATGCCATCCTACCCGCTTCATGCAAAACCACCTTCCATAGCTTTGAAAACCATTGTTGAGTAAGATGTTCTACATTGTTTGACGGGGGACCACCTGGTTAGACAGAATATCACGATTAGCCGGCCGGAATAACTTTTTTATGTATCTGGAAAATATCAGGCATGAAAAACTTTGTAAATATTTATTTTTCAATAATCATCATGGTTACGATTGGCATTTTCGGTTGCAACTCTGGTCAAACAAGTAATGAAGAATCAGGAGACAGTGTCAACACCCAGGATAGTTCGTTGATGAATAATTACGGTAACGAACACCCGAACGACAGGCTTCATATGCAGGATAGCAATGCTGCTAAAGATAGCAGTACAATTGGCAGACCGGATACTTCAAAAACAAGAGATTCCGCAAGGTAATAGTGACAAAGTTGATAAGTAAGATGATAATGTTGAAGCCTCTTTAACTTTCAAACTTTATTTATGAATTCAACTCCTACCACCACCAAAGATCCCGGATCAAAAAAAAATGATGGTTATTCAAAACAAGTAGCTCCTGAGAAAATCGTCAATGAACAGGACCAGGATAAAATAAGTAATAATCAGCGTAGCCCGGTAACAGCAGAGCAAAGTGAAGAAACTTCGAAACCAGAAGTAATAGAGAATCCGGATGGTGAGCTCTCAGATAAGGCTACTGAAGAATCTGAACACATAACACCAGAAACTTTAGAAGAGGATAGAAAACACCAGTCAGGAATTAATGCATAGAAGGGACGTTAACAACTCGGGATCGGAATCAACATCTAAAGGATGCTTTTAAGTAAGTATCCTTTTTTTGCACATAAGGTATTATCAGCGACTCAATAGTGTTCGTCATTACAAGCAGACTGTTGTTTAGCATGAGTTTTCTATTAAAAAGCCGGTTCAATGAACCGGCTTCTGACTACACATTTCAGCATTAACCCTGAAATATTTTCTTATTTAGCAATTTCGTGCATGTCCCTGTACTTTTTGATGGTATCATGAGCCACTCTCAGTGAAGATTTCTGATTTGTGATAAGTTGACGGATTTCTGTATCCATCACTGCGTCTGATTTTAAAGCTTCATCATACGCTTTTTGAGCAGCATCTTCTCCGAATTCGCAGTTCTCGAGAACAGCATGACGATCTTTACCAGTAAAAATTGCTTTTACGTCCATCCAGGTGCGATAAATCTTTCCAGATCCAGTAGTTGATGTTGAAGGCTCCCCACCGAGTTTTCCAACTTCAGCACTTAATTCAGTTGTGTACTTTCTACTCTCAGCAGAATATTGAGAAAACAATGCTTTAAGATCCACATCTGCAGCAGAAAGTGCATTTGATGCCTTTTCATATCCTACTACCCGATCATTGTTAATTTGTATCAAATCATTAAGTACTTCTATAAGGTCTGTATTTCTTTCCATGACAAATAATTTAAGTGTAATTAATATTAGAATTGTTTATTGACCTATGATTGTTTAAAAACCGTGCCTCACAGGCAGTAGCCAATACCAACCTCCGTATAAAATAAAATGGCAAAGCATGTAGAATATATTTCACAATTCCACTTCATAAAACAAAATCAGATGCACAAACACGCGTTATCAATCAGAGAAATCTGTGGCATGTTATTGGCCACTTTAAGAGAATTATGAAATATGAATTATGAGTTATGAGATGAGTGTTGGAATTATTAAGTTATTATAATTAGTTGTAAATATTTTTTTCTACGCATGTACGAGGTTTCCATTCTTGGTTACCTTTTTTTTTGCCTAAAACAGATTAATACTTCTTGAGGATTTTCATGAGGATCTCCTCTTCTGCTGTTAAACCTGAACTATTGTCCGGCCCTTCAATCTGATCAAGTTCTTTAAGGTATTTGTTAAGCTTATCGTCTTCATACAACTTAACAAGACCCGGATGCACATAATATTTCTTGCAAACAGTCCTGGTGTTACCAAGTTTTTTACTGACAGTATCTAATACTGCTACTATGTTTTTCTTTTTATCTGTCTCGGTTAATGCCTCACCGATACTTCCGAAAGCCTGCAATGCGTGAACGGAACCAGCCCAGGTTCTGAAATCCTTAGTTGTAAAGTCATATCCTGTTGCTGTCTGTATATAATTGTTTACTGCCCCTGAGTCAATCGATCTTCTTTTGCCGTCTTCACCATAATACTGAAACAATTCTTTACCCGGGATATCCCGGCATTCTTTCACAGCCTTTGCAAGTTTTTTATTCTTTAGAGAAATGTCATGCTCAACACCTTTTTTCCCTTTGAAAGTAAATTTTATAAAATCCCCCGAAACTGCAACATGTTTATCTTTTAGGGTAGTCAAACCATAAGAGCCGTATAACTTTTCGTAGCCGTTATTTCCTATCCTGATATAAGTTCTTTCCATCACACTCAATAACACAGCCAGCACTTTATCGAACGACAGTTCTTTTTTTGCAAAGTCTTCTTCAATTTTTAATCTTAAAGCCGGTAGCTGTTTTCCAAATTCCAGCAAACGGTGGAACTTTGTTTCGTTACGGAGTGTATTCCATAAATTGTGATACCTGTACTGTTTTCTTCCCCTTAAATCTAAACCAGTTGCCTGTATATGTCCATTTTCCATCGGACAGATCCAGACATTCTCCCAGGCTGGTGGAATCACAAGTTTTCTTATTCGCTCAAGTTCAGCCTTTCCATTTAATGGTTTGCTGTCATATATATAGGTAAACCTTTTCCCATTTTTTACACGCTGTATGCCTGGATCCGAGTCCTTTACATAGACAAGTTTGACGGCGGCAGCAGCTTTCTCATAATTTCTATCAACCTTCAAAAATTCCTTGTGCGATAGTTGTATAACAGGATCTTCCATATTTTTTTCGTTGATTGTAACAAATAAAATAGAATGCCATAGTCAGGATTTGGGTGAATGGCATAGGATTTTTCGGTATAATGAAAAATACAGAAAATGGAGACAAAACATTCATATATGGATGAATCGGAAAAAAAACCAGACCCCGCGCCGGTTGAAAAAGGTACGTCTGAGAAAGATCAAAAAAATATCAGGCGCACAGATCCCGGATTGAAAAAGGGTTATAATGAAAAAAATCCTTCGCAACCTCAGGGTGGTTTTACAGCTGATTCGATGGCAGACGAACCTTCAGAAAGAAACCAGGGAGACGAGTCTAAGTAAGTAAGAAACATTAACGATTAAAAAAAGTCATCCAACGCCACACATTCCGTATCAAATGGACTCTAAGTCTAAAGTTTAGAGGAAAATGGGTAGTTTCTTCCACGAGCCTTTATTTAAACTAACCATTTTGCCTGTAGGCTCTCTATGTAATCGCTGGCATTTATTTTGGAATTATCAACCAAACGAAACCCTTATGATGAATACGCTACAACTAAAATTTCTGCAAAACAAAATTGCGGATATAAGAAGCGCTTTATTCAGTAACGAGTCTGAAGCTGTTTTGAAACTGCCGACCACAATAATCAGCGCGCTGACCGTAGACGATGCAGGGCAGATCTGGTTTTTTGTCAACAGGCCACCGCAGATGCTACAGGAGTTTGACAGGGAATTTCCTGCAAAACTGAGATTTTTCAAAAAAGGCAAAGAATATTTCCTTCACATTTCCGGCAAAGCTTTTATCATTTGCGATCCCGAAGAAATACAACACCTGGTGAGTCTCCCTGAAGATGTAAGAGAAGCCGCTATCAATAATAAATATGTGCTTCTGAAAATGCGTGTGCAGAAAGCCGAGTATTTTGAACGTCATTCCCGCAGTTCTGCTGCCGGGTTTACCAGCCTGATCAGCAAAATGTTTAGTTGGTTATTTGACCTTAAAGCCGGTTCAAGACCAACGCCTTTTTTACATGATTCAGCAGTAGCCTAATTTTATTGGTTTTTTTCTAGTATTACTTTTTTAACAGGATTATTTTTTTTGTAGTATAACACCTGGTTACAGATTAGCACCCTCATTAAAGCATTTTTTTACTCATAAAGGTCTCCCTGCGAAGCAAGAATCTCGCGATATTTATTAAACACCCTGGTTTGAGATATAAAACCTACAAATTGCCTGTCTTTATTAAGCACCGGTAGGTACCAGCTATTTGTCATATCGAATTTCTCCATAGCAGCATGCATATCCTGGTCTTCCTGCAGAACCGCAGCAGGTTTTTTCATGATAGATCGTATTTCAACCCTCGAAAAACTTGAAGGGTCGAACAGCTGCTGCTTAATGTCATGGAGTTCGATTATTCCCGCGAACTTTCCTTTTGTATCAGCGACAGCAAAAATATTTTTATTACTAAGCTTGATGATTTCGACCAGGTCTCCGAGCTTTTTATCGGTACCTATAGTTGCGTATGTATCCTGCAACATTTCAGTAAAACTTATTGAAGTCAGAATGTTTTTCTCCTTTTGCTGTGTAAAAATCTGTTTGTCCAGGGCAAGTTTTTTTGTCTCCATCGAATAAGGCTCGTAGTGCTTCACAATAAAAAAAGAGACAGATGAAACGATCATCAGGGGTATAAAGAGTTCATACCCGTTAGTGATTTCCGCAATTAGAAAGATTGCTGTAAGGGGACAATACATCACTCCGCTAAGCAGCCCTGCCATTCCTACAATTGCGAAATTTCCGACCGGGAGCTTAAACCAGGGCATGGTGTTCAACAGGTTTGAAAAAAAGAAGCCAAGGTAAGAACCAGCAAACAATGAGGGCGCAAAATTACCACCATTTCCTCCGCTTCCGATTGTAATACCAGCTACCAGTGGTTTGAGTAATACTATTACACCCGTAAATAAAATCACCTTCCACTCGTCGGATAAGTATGAAAGCAAACGCGAGTTATCAGGGATCCTGGGAGTGGAATTCGCGAGTTCCTTGACACTGTCATACCCTTCGCCAAACAACGGCGGAAAAAGAAAGTAAATCAGCATCAGCATAACTCCACCTGCCAGGGCTCTTAAATAAACATTTATTTTCCATCGCTGCAAACGATGCTCTACATTTTTAAAGGTCCTGGCATAGTACAATGAACAAAAACCCGCCATCACTCCAAGAATTATATAAAACGGAACATTGTGAGGATCAAAAGATTGTTTGAGTTTGAAATTGAATAATAAAGACTCCTGTAATATGATTTTCGAACTTAAGGCACCGATAACAGCAGAAATTATTAATGGAATAAAATAGCTCACTACAGATTCCACCAGAAGTACCTCAATCGCAAAGATTACACCCGCTATAGGTGCATTAAAAACGGCAGCAATACCTGAAGCCGCGCCGCATCCAATCAACAGTGTTCTCTCCCTGTAATTTAAATCATGTATTCTCGCAAGGTTTGAGCCGACGGCGGATCCGGTTGCAACAATTGGTGCCTCCAGGCCCACCGAGCCGCCTAGTCCGACAGTAATGGAACTTGTAATGATGTGCTGATAGGTATGTTTCAGTGGAATAAATGAAGAATTTCGCGCTATGGCTTTTAAAACCATGGCAATCCCTTTATCAATACGTCCATTAAACATCAGACGTACTATAAGTACGGTGGCAATAAGACCCAGTGCCGGAAACAACAGGTAAGACAATCGTGAAACGGGGATTTCTTCAATGGAACGTTGCAGATAATGAACGAGCGTTTTGAGCAATACTGCAGCAAGGCCTGAAACCAGGCCAACTACAGTGGCTACAAACATAATATACTGTACCCGGTTGAACCGCGTTGCGAGATACTGGGAAATTGCCTGGTAGAGACTTTTCGCCTCTTTTATTTTTCTCTTCAGATACATGTAGACAACGACAAATGTAAGCCTGTTCACTGAAGTACCAATCACGCCTGTTTATAAAAAGGCGGCCCTGAGGAATCAGGGCCGCGAGTCACATGAGAAAAATTCCAGTACCGCAAATTATTTCCGGGAGCTTTCGCGGTATCTATGAGAGTTGCCCCGGAAAATTTTTATTCGTCCGGCACTTCAGTGCCGGAATAGAAAATAGTTTATATGACAATAATCCTGATCAGCTTATAAGACAAAAGACAATAGGTTTAGTTTTATGTCGGGTGCCTTAACTGTTGATGGTTTAGCTATACTGCTTCGCAACATGTAATGGTCGATGATGGAAAATGCTTACCAGCAAATCAAAAATGTCCTGGTGGCGGTGATTAAACCGAAACTCGGTTTCTTTAACATGAAGATAAAGCGTGTTACCATTAAGTCCCCTGAATTTTACCAGCCTTGCTTTAAGCATACTCCAGAACAATTCGATATCATCAACCGGCCCCTTCAAAGCAATAGGTTTAGGTATGCCACTATGAATGCGAAACAATTTCAGATTGTTGAAATCTAAGATCGCTTCATAAGTTGGCAGGTTGAACTGCTTTGCATAATCATTGCTCCTGGAACCAGCTGATTTGAGCCATTCATATATTTCCTGTTGATCAGGTACAACAATTTTATGGACTCTCAGATTTTCCTTATCTGTCCGCAGACCATACAATGGTTTCTTATAGATAATATCGCTTGGTATAAGTTCGGCGGGTGTATCTGCCGGCATAAGGTGGGCAAACGCGGGTGTATTTATCAGGGACCTATCGGTCATGGGCAATCGCTCATCACAATGCAGTGAAATATGTGATCTGATCAGTTTAAGATATGCATTTATTGTTATGCGGCTAATTCCTGTAATACTTGCAATTTGCGTTGCAGTGAGATCATCGCAAAACAATTTCAATAATTCCCGCACTTTCCTTTCAGAAATATGTGCACCTTTTAGATATCTGTTTTTCATGAAAGAAGTATTAGGTGGTTAATTGATTATTTGGTGATTGATCATCTACGATAGCTTACGTAAATAAGCAACAATTTCAGCAAGACCGATTGTTAAAGTTTTATAAGCGGTTAATCGCGGGGATGTGCGATTTTTGAGCTTATCAAGATTAGTGATCTAAAAACCTTTTGTATACATTGCCTGGACTGGCTTTTGGCAGGCTACTACAATTTCAAATTATGATAAACCTTTGCAGGTACGACCTGGCATTGCGGAAAGAAATCAATTTTGCAGGTTAAACTTTGGGCTATATAATTTTAAATGAATTAAACATTGACTGTTTAACAGAACTGAGGGGTTGAATAGCTTGGCTGTTTGGTAGCAGTCGACTGTGAGAGTAAACCTGACTGTTGTAGTAGACTTTTAACGTAAACCTGATTGATTAATTTGAGTAGACTGCTAGCGTAAACCTGATTGATGTAAACGATTGTAGTTGAAAACCTGACTGTTTGAGTAGACTTTTGTGGCTGATAGACCTGACCATTTTGGGATCAGAAATCAAGGAGATACCTGATTCGTTCCGCAACCTTACCCGCATCAGGCAACATCGCTTTTTCTAACCCGGTATTCATTGGAACAGCAGGGAGGTCCAAAGCTCCGATTACCTCTACGGGCGCATCGAGAAAACGAAAACAGTGATAACTGATCCGGGCGGCAAGAGATTGAGCGAATGAGTTTCCCGCTTGTTCTTCGGTTAATACGATACACTTTCCATGACGGCGAACTGAATTAAAGACCATTGACTCATCCAGTGGAAACAAGGTCCGCAGATCGATGATCTCTACCTGTTGGGGAAACTGTGCAGCAGCGGCAAGCGACCAGTAAACCCCCATTCCATAGGTGATGATACAACAGGTGGCTGTGTTCGAACCGGTATCCGGGTTAGAATCTAACACCACAGCCGCCTTGCCCAGCGGCAATACATAATCTGCACCCGGCTCCGGTTGCCTTGCTGTTTCAGTTCCCGGAACCTTGCTCCAGTATAGACCCTTGTGCTCAAGCATAACTACCGGGTTCGGATCAAGGAAAGCTGCTTTCATTAATCCTTTCATATCGGCAGCATTCGAGGGATAAGCAACCTTAATTCCTTTTATTGATAATAACAAGGTTTCTATACATCCACTGTGATACGGACCTCCTCCTCCATAAGCTCCGACCGGTATCCTGATCAACGATTGAACAGGAAATTTGCCGTTACTCAGATAACAGGATTTTGCGATCTCTGTCACGAGTTGATTCATGCCGGGGAAAATATAATCCGCAAACTGGATCTCGACGATAGGTTTGATACCTGTGGCACTTAATCCAACAGTACTGCCAATAATATAAGCTTCCTGTATAGCCGTGTTAAACACCCGGTGATCACCAAACCTTTCGGCGAGGGTTGCGGCTTCGCGGAACACACCTCCTAATCTTCTACCTACATCCTGGCCAAAAAAAATCGATTCTTCGTATCGATCCATAATTTCACGTATGGCAAATAACCCCGCATCTACCATCAATACAGGTTTGGCACCTGCCGGGCTGCGTTCACCAATTTCTTCTGTAACAGGTGTTGGAACAAAAACATGACTGGACACAGAACCGGGATCGGGTTCGGCCGCTTCAGCCGCAAGGCTGAACTGCTCTTCAACGGCGATAATGCAATTGGTTTCTATTTCAGCGATCACCTGGTCAGTCGCTGATGTTTCCTTTAGACTGGCGAGCAGTTTAAGTAAGGGATCGTTCTCTGCATGTGAAGCCAGATCGGTGGAAGATCTGTAAAATTCTTTTCTCACACCGCTTGTATGATGGCCCAGCAGTGGCACTGCAGCCTGGACAAGCCAGGGCCCACGGTTTTGCCTGACATCAGCTATAACCTCATTCATGCACCTGAAAGCTGATTCAAAATCACTTCCATCTACCCTCACTCTTTTGATTCCCCTGAAACCTTCAACATAATCATAAGCATCCATCGCCCTTGACTCCTGGCTGCTGACGCTGATACCCCATTTATTGTCCTGAACCAGGTAGATAATGGGCAATTGTTTCAGAACAGCGAACTGAATGGCCTCACTAACTTCACCCTCGGTAATACTTGCGTCCCCTAAGGAACAGATAACAACAGGTTTTTCAAGCAGAGGACCGCATACCAGTTTATGTGGCAGATATTTCTCCAGGTGCTGAACGCCCTGGGCAAGTCCAGTAGCCGGAATAACCTGCATACCCGTGGCACTGCTCTGATGAATAATTGTTGGCTTATCTGTACCACGATAATTTGGATGACAGTAATAAGACCGGCCTCCCGAGAAAATATCATCTTTTTTTGCGAGTAGTTGCAGCATGAGCTGAAAAGGTGTAAAGCCCAGCCCTAATAATAAACTGTCATCCCGGTAGTAGGGACTAACATAATCGCATGGAAGCAATTGAAAAGCTGTGGCAAGCTGGATAGCCTCATGTCCCCTGGAGGTAGAGTGAACATAACGACAAACCGGCCTGTTTGCCTCATAGGTTTCCGCCATCGTTTTGGCAGTAAACATAAGGGTATAAGCTCTCAATAAAACTTCTTCACTGACCATGAAAAATACGTTTACTGTTCCTGGCTAAATCTACGGTATTATACCATTTTGGTGCTTTATAAAAAATGCTGACGCACAAAAAAGGACAGCGAACTGTCCTTTCAATTATTTAGCAGATTTGTGTTACAAACCGGATCATTTGAATTATTTGACTTCAACACTAAACATGCTGTCATCTTCTATAAAACCTTCCAGCACGTCACCGACCACGCATTCCCCTACCCCTGCAGGTGTACCTGTAAATATAAGATCGCCGATGTTTATTGAAAAGTAATTGGAGATATAAGCTACTATCTTATCAAAATTATTGATCATCAATCCCGAATTACCTTGCTGAACAAGTTCTTTATTTTTATAAAGGCAGAAATTGATGTCTTTTTTGTTTTTGATGTTTGGAAAAGGAATCCATTTACCAATGGCGGCCGAATTGTCCCAGGCTTTCGCTTTTTCCCAGGGCAGGCCCTTTTCTTTTAGTTCATTTTGAATGTCCCTTGCTGTAAAATCGATACCTGCGGTTATGGCATCATAGTATTTATTGGCAAAACGGTCCTGTATATATTTTCCGTTCTTCGAAATACGAAGTACAAGTTCACATTCGTAATGAAGTTCGTTGGTAAATTCGGGATAATAAAACGGGGTATGTGTCTGAAGCAACGCACTTTTAGGCTTCATAAAGATGATCGGTTCGTCAGGTACTTCATTACCTAGCTCCTTAGCATGTTCAACATAGTTACGGCCAACACAAAATATTTTCATATTCAATAAGGGTTTATCTGTAATGACAGTTTAAAGGTTATTACCTGGACAGGTATGTGGGGAATCGCATAGGTTCATTGAATATCAAAACATTAGTCAGTTACGCTAATTACTGCGAAAATAAAGATTCAAATTAACAATTCATAGTTTAAAATCCAATTTATTAACCTCAGTCATTGTGCGTTCTATACCTATTGAAATAAAGCTTTCTATTGCTTCGACGCTTTTCTGAAGCTTTAGGTTAACAACCGGAAGCTCTTCTTCGGTCCATTTACCGAGCACAAAATCAACCTGCATACCTTTGGGATAATTATTACCTATACCATAGCGGAGCCGGGGATATTTATCGGTCAGCAGCATCTCCTGGATGCTTTTTAGACCATTATGGCCGGCATCACTTCCAGAGCCACGCAACCGAAGTTTACTCAAAGGCAATGCAAGCTCATCAAGCAACACAAGAATGTTTTCTACCGCGATCTTTTCTTTATCCATCCAATATTTTACGGCCTTACCGCTAAGATTCATAAATGTAGTTGGCTTAATAACCACGATATTTTTGCCCTTCCACTTTAGCGTAGCAACATCAGCCAGCCTTCCACCTTGGAAAGTAGCATTATGCTTTTGAACAAAAGCTTCGGCGATGTCGAACCCGATATTATGCCTTGTTTTTTCGTATTCTGAACCAATATTGCCTAAACCCACGATTAAGAACTTTGACATCTGGCTTGTTTGAACTTGTGATAAAAATAATAATAAAAAGGAAATCTATCCAATCTATCACGGTAATGTGTGAACGAAGAAATAGACCGGAGTTTGTATCTACATATGGAGAATTTTTTACAAAAATTTTTTGCAAAAAAAAGCCCGGCATAAGCCGGGCTACTATAAAAGCTTATCAGTTTACTTCTTGGCGGCTGGCTTTGCAGCAGCAGCTGCAGCTGGCTTAGCGGCCGCGGCGGCTGGTTTAGCAGCGCCGGCCGGAGCAGTATCAGCTTCCTGTTTCAACACACGTGTCATTACCACAGAGGCGATAGGAATACGTGGAGAGTTCAGGATTTCGACATTGTCTAACTTAACGTCTTCAACACGAATGTTTCCGTTCAGTTCAAGGTCAGTAAGATCTACTTCGATATTTTCTGTCAGGTATTTAGGAAGTGCCTTAATTTTCAGTGATTTAATCTTGGTAATCAGTTTACCCCCTGCTTTAACACCGGCAGCAGCTCCCGTAAATTTGATGGGAATTGTAGCGATAACGGGCCTGTCTTCAACCAGTTCCATAAAATCAACGTGAGCGAGTTCATCGCTTACCTTGTTAAACTGGATGTCTTTCAAAATGCAACGGTAAGTTTTACCCTCAACACTTAAATCTGCTAACTGGAACTCCGGAGTGTAAACAAGGTTTTTAAAAGCCTTGGCTGGTGCAGAAAAGTTGATTTCATTTTCGCCGCCGTAAATTACACCAGGCACGAGTTCCTGAGAGCGAAGTTGGCGGGTGGCTTGTTTCCCGGTTCCGGTCCTCAGTTGACCCTCGATTGTAATTGTTTTCATTGTTTTATAATTGATTTTTAGTTAACAATTTTCTTAGCGATTCCTCAACTGGCTATGGATAAACAGGCTTGTTATACTCCTGTTTTCGTAAGCGTTCCTGATGGCGATCGCAAAAAGTTCGGCGACGCTGAGTATCTTGATCTTTTTAGATTCCTGCCTGAGCGGAATCGTATCACAGACTACCAGTTCTTCCAACACACTGTTTTCGATGTTTTTATAAGCGTTACCGCTTAAAACCGGGTGCGTGCACAGTGCTCTCACACTGGTTGCTCCCTTATCTTTTAACAATCCGGCCGCTTTTGCCAGCGTGCCACCGGTGTCGCAGATATCATCGATAAGAACTACTTCCCTTCCAACCACATCTCCAATAACAACCATACTTGCAATTTCATTGGCGCGTTTGCGGTGTTTATCGCAAATCACCATTTCTGCATTGAAGTATGAGGCCATTTCACGGATCCTGTTTGCAGATCCCACGTCGGGGGCCGCAAAGGTAAGGTTTTCCAACTGAAGTTGCTGTATATAAGGGATAAAAATAGCCGAACTATCGAGGTGATCCACGGGGATATCGAAATAGCCCTGTATTTGTGGCGCATGAAGATCCATGGTGATAACCCGGTCTGCTCCTGCAGCTACAAGCATGTTAGCTACCAGTTTGGAACCGATCGCAACCCGTGGTTTGTCTTTACGGTCTTGCCGGGCATAGCCAAAATATGGTATAACAGCCACAACTTTATAGGCTGAAGCACGACGGGCGGCGTCGATCATCAGGAGCAGCTCCATAATATTTTCAGCCGGAGAAAAAGTACTTTGAACCAGGAAAACCATGTCCCCCCGGATACTTTCCTGGAAAACCGGCTGTATCTCCCCATCGCTAAAATGAGAAATGGTGACCTTCCCGAGGGAGCCACCAAACTTTATCGCGATTTTTTCAGCAAGGTATTGCGAACCTGTACCAGAGAATATTTTTACCGTTTTTTCCATGCCGTTTTTTAATATCCGGCGAAGATAAACCGAAGCGATTGATTCAGGAATAATCGGGGAAAGAAAATTCAACTTGCCGACCTGGATAAAACCTCAACTGCTGAACAACTGCATGACGCATTTACTGTCCAACACGTATTAGTAGTTGGATACCAGCAAAATTCACATTAATATAAATATTATTTTGTTACTGGTAACATGTTATTTGTAACAGATAACAAGTTATTTTGTTACTGATAACATCACCTGGTTGCCAGAATTAAGCATAGCTGTTTTCCTGGAATCAACAGTATTTACTTTAGCAATCGTTTTCTTTGGGTTGATTGCGTAAAAGATAGCAGAACAGATGAAAATAGAGAAAAACAGGGCGACAAAATACATTCCGATACAAAAAAGAAAAGGCTGGTAACCGCCAATAGCAGCGAGTGTAGATTTGTGTTTCATAGCAGGGGATTTAGAGTTTTTAAAAGGATTTGGATTTGGAACATGTTTCTAACGCTTAACAATCAAGATTATTTCGTTAAAAAACTGTTACTGACATAAAAATAGCAGATAACATTGATCCCCACAATCGCAAAACTACTTGATCAGCCGGATGGTATTTACGGCAGGACCTAAGTCCGCCAAAAAACCAAATCTTAGGGCATAATCACGCTGGCTTAATGATCTTTTGGGCTTAGTATTGACAAATGGAGAAACCGCATCATGCTATAAGAGACTGGGCGCCGGATGATCGCCCACGCGAAAAGTTGCTCAGCAAATCTGCCGCCAGCCTCTCGGATGCTGAACTGATCTCGATCCTGCTTAAATCGGGCACGCCGAAAAGGTCGGCGCTGGAACTTGCGCGGGAGATTATGTTGTTAAGTCAAAACAATCTACAGGAACTTGGTAAACTGTCGGCAAAAGAGATCATGCAGGTCAAGGGAATAGGTTCAGCCAAGGCAGCCACCCTCGTTGCAGCTCTTGAACTTGGACGTCGAAGACAATCGGGCGTTGCCCTCGACAAACTGGTGGTCAAACACAGCAGCGATATGGCCAGGTACCTGCAGGCAATGCTTAAGGACTACCAGCAGGAAGTATTCGGAGTAGTTTTTCTGAACCGCTCAAACCGTGTAAACCACTTCGAGATTATAAGCAAAGGTGGGATTACCGGTACGGTCGCCGATCCCCGGATAATACTGAAAAAAGCGCTTGAAGAAGATGCCGTCAGCCTGATACTCTGTCATAATCATCCTTCAGGTAGTATCAGGCCAAGCAGAGCAGACGAAGAACTCACAGCCAAAATCAAGGAAGCTGCTCATTTCCTGGACATCAAAATACTGGACCATATAATAGTAAGCGAATATGGCTATTACAGTTTCGCGGACGAGGGAATTATATGATAATTGCCGAAAGAGGCAAATTGCTGAAAGAAGCCGGCTTAACCAGTTGTTAATCAACTAAGCCTGTGCGGATGGACCACCAAAATTCAGGGGAAGCTGCACTTCTTCAAGGTCCTGGATTTTGCCATTCGCCGCTTCAAAACGCTGAACATTATCGTTCAGGGCTTTCATGAACCGCTTCGCATGCTGAGGAGTCAGAATGATCCGGGATTTAACCTTAGATTTTGGGGTGCCGGGCATCACGTTTACAAAATCAATCACAAACTCAGCATGAGAATGTGTGATTATAGCCAGGTTGGCATAGGTTCCTTCCGCCGTTTCTTCTGAAATCTCTATGTTTATCTGGTTTTCTGCCTGGTTTTGATTCTGCATATTGCCCGTTTTAATCGAAGTTAAGGGTGGTTATTTACATCAGATCATAAGTAATAAAATAAGTTCTCAAAAATAAGAAAGGGTGCCTTCCAAAGAGGGCACCCTTTCTTATTTATTAAGCCGGGAATTAATCTACATCCCAGAAAATCTTTGTTTTGAATACATCTATAGTTCCCTGTTCAGCAACGTTCACACCATTGCTGGATAATTCCGTCTGTGGGTAATAAAGACGCACCGGAGGTGTTGCATTTGTTGCAGCAGAAGCCGATTTCGGAAGTACCGGGTAATTGGTTCTGCGATATTCAGCCCAGGCTTCAAACCCGGTAAAATTTGTCATTGCAAGCCATTTCTGGAGCCAGATTGTCTGCAGTTTATTAGTGGAAACTGTCCAGTCAGCAAGATCTTTTCCGCTTGTCAACAACGCAGTTGCTGCGGCTGCTGCAGTACCAGTCAGGCGGAAAGATTCACGTACCCCCTGTTCATAATAGTTTTGTGCAGTCTGGGGAAGTGTAACCGAAGCACCATATAATTCCTTTGCTTCTGCTAATAAAAAGAAACTTTCAGCAGCCGTCATAATAACCACGTTGGAGTTAAACTGGCCTCTTACGATTAATGCAGGCCCGAGCGGAGACGTGTTCTGTGATAAGAAACCAGAAGATGTACCAAACGGTATAGCTACATAGTTACTCAGCACTTCAGCTCTTGATCCGACACCTGGGTTTGAACCCTCTCCACCAAAAGGATAAAAGAGTCTTTTCAACCTGAAAGTATCGTTTGTCGCTTTGAACCTGTCGAAAAGGAAAGTTGTTGGTCTTGGGTATCTTCCGAGTGCCTGTGTTGCTCCATTCGCTGCATAACCCCAACGATCATAAATTGGATTGGTTTTACCAGCAGATGAAACATATCCCGGGTTGCTGGTTACATCCAGACCAGCACTTAAAAATCCTTCAGCTGTAGCTGCCGCTTTGTTTATTTCAGCAGTGATATAAGGGGTTCTTCCGGAAATTTTGCTTTGACGAATCAATAAACGCAGTTTCAGGCTGTTCGCAAATTTTATCCAGCTGGCAGTTACACCTTTAAAAACAATGTCAGTTGCCTGTGAACCTGAGACGAATGCATTTGCGCGAAGATCAGTGATTGCTGTATCAAGGAGCTTGATAAGATCTTCATAAACGACTTTCTGATCATCAAATTTCGGACTTAAGTTGCCGATTGCCTTTAAAGCCTGGGTATACGGTATGTTTCCATAAACGTCAACAAGCTGTTGATAAATCAATGCCTTCATAACTCTTGCAGGACCCTTGGCATAAGGCTGCTCAAATGAATCTGCCTTATTAATTACAAATTGATAATCGTTCAGGATGTCATACCAGGTATCCCAGTAGTTAAAATTTGTGTTATTAAATATATACTGGAACTGTGAACCACTGATGATATAAGTATTCGATTGTGTCCATTGACCACTCCAGTAAGATCCCAACTCATTAGGATCAATATAGCCGGCGGTGCGATTAACAGCCCCGGTGAACAGGAATGCTGGAAGCGCAGTGGGTAACTCGTTTGGATTACTATTAATATCCAGCCATTGCTTTTTACAACCAGTCAACGCCGTGCTCACTAATATAAGAGATAAAATAAAATGTTTGAGCTTCATAACAATGATGTTTATTAATTATTTAAATGTCACGTTCAGGTTAATACCATATTGACGAACGGGAGGAGTTTGTGAGGTATTGCTGATACCCAAACCATTGCCAGTAGTAAAACTGAACTCAGGGTCCACGAAATCATTTTGGGAATCAACGATAGTGATAAGATTTCTTCCGTATAGTGCCACACTGGCTTCGCCAAAGATTTTGGTTTTCTGCAGCAATCTCTGCGAAAAACTATAGGAAAGATTGATATCCCTTAGCTTGATAAACCAGGCAGGAACTGTGAAGTTTTCAGTAATCAAACGATAGTGATCAACCCATAATGAATACTCAGCTTCCTGTACATTCACATTAGTATTTTCAACAAATTTTCCTGTACCATCGTCATAGGCTGAATTTGGAAACACATGAGGAACACGATTCTCTGTCCACCCACCAGAACCCGTGAATGTCATCTGTCTTCCAAGATCGCTGTAGATCACATGACCACCACGGTATTCGAAGTTTGTAGCAAGAGAAATATTCTTGTAGTTAAGTTTAGTTCCCCAACCCATGATTTTGTTTGGAAGTGCACGGCCCAGGTCTTTCAGTGGTCCGTTTGACAATGGATAGCCGGTTGTGCGATTTACAATAACACGATTTGTTGCCGGATCACGAACGTATCCGACTGCTTTAATTTTCGGGAAAGAATTGTCTTTCATCACATAAGAACCAGCATATGAATAACCACTGGATAGGAATTCTGTTAAACCAGGGAAGATCTCAACCACCTTGTTATCGTTGTAAGAGTATCTCCAACTCAGTTCCCAATTGAAATTCTCCGAACGGATTACCTGTCCACGAAGGTCAATTTCATAACCCCAGTTTTTGGATTCCCCTACGTTCAACAAGAGGCTTGTGAAACCAGTGGAATTTGGAATCCTTGCGGTAACCACCGCATCGGTAGTTTTTTGTGTGTAATAGGTAAAGTCAACGTTGATCCTGTTATCAACCAACTGCAATTCGGTACCGACTTCAAAAGAATTTACTTTTTCAGGTCTCAGGTCCGGAGCAGGTAAAAGGTCACCTACCGTTAATCCTACTGTATTTCCATATGGGAAACCAGCGCCGTTCGGATAAACAGGGTCCAGACCGTAGATTCTTATATTGTCAGCAACGTTGCTGCTGTAGCCGGCACGAAGCTTCGCATAGTTCAGGATAGTATTCTTTATCGCCGGGAAAATTTCAGTTACGTTAAATGACACGTCAGCCCCATAATAAGGATAGGTAAACAGGTCCTTTTCACGATTTGGCTTATAGAACTTAGATGTACCATCGAAACGGGCAGAACCATGTAAGAAAACAAGGTCTTTCCAGCCAACAAGTAGATCCGCATAATAACCATACTTACGATATTGAGAAATGCCTTCTCCACCACCAAGCTCACCGGTGCGGTTTGCTACGTTATAGATATCCGGTACCACGATAGAGGCGGAGCTCACTTCTACAATTTTGGTTCTCCTGTCGTATAAGCTGAAACCAAGAAGGCCTTTGGTAGAGAAATCTCCAAAGTCTTTATTTGCCTGGATCTGGAATTCATTGTTGATGATATTTTCAGTTTCAGTTGCATCATAAACACTACCCGCAAGATCAGTTACCGTCCTGGTAATACCTGATCCATCAGCCTGGTCATATGCAGGAGGCACTTTAGCCTGGGTTTTAGCATATGGAGAGTATATGTATTTTCCGACAGTGTTTTTCCTGTTCCTGGTGTTATTAACAACACCGAGTTTGTTATACAGGTTTAACCATTCAGCCACTTTGAAATTCAGTTCCATGTTACCCTGGAAATTGTTATCGCCGTAGTTCTGACGGTCGTTGTCCAATCTGAAATAAGGGTTTGTGAAATAATCATTGTAGTAGGCATCAGGGCTGGCAAACTTGTTGGTTTTCCAATCACGCAGATCCTTCAATGGAATGTGCGCAGCCTGGTTGATTGATTCATTGTAGAAATCAAAAGTTGTACGATCATAACTTGCCTGTACATAAGCAAGATTAAAACCCGCTTTCAATCTTCCTGCTTCTGTTGTCGCAGCAAGACGTACACCGGTACGTCTGCTTTTATCTTCAGGTACAACACCTTGTGCAAGGTTATTTTCTACTGAAAGATAGAAGGTAGAATTTTCGTTACCACCGCTTACTGACAACTGGTTATTGGTAGTGAGCCCGGTGTTCCAGATATCTTTTCTAGAATTTTTAATAGCTGAATAAGGTAATTCATAATAAGAACCATCCTGCAAGAGTCGACCGGCTGGTCTTAAACTTCCGTCAAACCGATCACCGAACTGCTGGTTTTCATATGAACGCCAGTTATCCTTCATCCTCGCCAGGTAATCAGTTTTATAACCGGCGGCGCCAAAACTTGCTGCGTAATGTGAGCCACTACCAAACTGGTCCTGGAAATCTGGCAGGAAACTTACTTGTTCAATATTTGTAGCATTGGAGTATGTTACTCTTGCTTTACCTTTTGAACCTCTTTTTGTTGTAATTACCAACGCACCGTTTACACCATCTGATCCATAAAGGGTCGCTGCCTGTCCGCCTTTAAGTACGGATACAGTTTCGATATCATTTGGGTTAAGCAGATTCAACATGGTTGATGAACCAGGAGGCATAGGTAATCCATCGATTACTACAAGCGCATCATTGTTACCAGTCATTGACCTGTAACCCCTGAGAACAATTTTTACTGCAGGGTCAACGGAGTTGTTAACATTAAATACCGCAAGGCCAGAAACCTTTCCTGATAAACTCTGTGCTAATTGTGGTGAACGACCAACTGTAATGTCATCGTTATTAACTCTGGCAACAGAATAACCAAGTTCACGTGGCCTTCTGCGTATACCTTGTGCAGTTACAATTACCTCATCAATTAAACTTTCAGACTTTGCAAGATTTGCATCGACAGTGGAAGAACTGCCTACCGGAACTTCAGTCTGACCATACCCGATTGCAGAAAACACGAGTACGTCGCCACTTTTTGCTGTGATTTTGTACCGCCCCTGTGCGTCTGCTGATGAACCTGTTGAAGAATTTTTGATTTTTACTGTCGCGTAGGCAATCGGTGTGCCCGCCTCATCTTTAATCTGGCCGGAAATTGAGCCGGCCTGGCCAAATGCCAGACTGCATAGGCAGACCAGCATTGACAATAGCAATGGAATTTTTCTCATGTGTTTTGTGTTTGATTTGACCGTTTGAACTGGAATGTGACTCTGAAAATTACTAGAATTGATAATGAAAAAAAAAATAAATTAAATATTCGTTAAATCATAAGTCAACGTTTCAAACTAAAGCGCTGCTTTACCGTTTAAAAATTCCGCCTGCAATGGTATTTTCTTGATCTTGCTCAATAAGATCTTGATAATCACGGTGATAAAAAAATGATCACGGTCAAAAAATTGATTTAACTTATCATGTAATTCCATTAAACTACTATTTACGATTGTTAATACCTCTTGCTTTTTTTAAACCGTTTTCTAAGATTTCATCGAATACCTGTCATTTCAGATGCTATTTTGGCATAACAACAAGAGATTTTTACTTTCTTTAATGCAAAACTACCAGGTAAGAATTTGAGTATTTATACGCAAAAAACGGAAGCTTTTAGTTCTTATTTTTTTTATTAAAAAATTTATTCACAGTCTGCCAATTCCCAACTTTCCACTCATTTTTACCAATAGGGTCCATAATTGTCTCTATAATATTATGATCACTCTTACATTTTAGTGGCCGTTTCATCCGGAGTCTTATCAGCCACAATCGTTGTAAAATCTGCGAAGTGAAGCTCTCTCGATAAAGAAAGAATGGAATTTTCTGCTGCGTTGATTTTGGTTTTAGCTGCTGTGCCGACTGTAGTAGCTTATTTCTCCATTTGAAGTACCTGTAGTTTTCTTTTGATTCTGACCCTCGAAAATGGGGAATGGGATTTCCCTGGTCATCATTTATTCTAACAGACACCTGCCTGATATACCCTAACGCCAATACTGCAAAGCGTAAAAGCGCTGCGGGCAGTGTTAGAATTTTTCTCATGTAACTTGTTAGTTTTTGTTCGTAAACGTGACTTAGTAGGACAAACAATAATCAAGTCAGATTAGGGTCACGATAACCTTTACATATAGCAAGGCGGGAAAAATACTGATGCAAATATGTGAAAATTTTTAACTTATTAAAAATATTGTTTATTATAATGTTTAGATTAGATGCTTTAAAGCCGATTCTATTGATAACATTGAATAAAACTGAGGTTTTATTAACCTTATAATCTCCAGATTATCCAGTATTTATTTGAATTATATAACATGGCAATAATTACTATATATCTAAAGATCGTACTGGCAGTGCAGTTATTCGGTAATTAAAGTATTGTTATCCGGTGAAGAGTGCTATTATCCGGTGATTAAAAGGCGTACATGATTTGAACTTTTATCTCCGACCTGGATGAACGATTTATTTTATCCAGTCCTGAGCCGAAGGAATTCACTGACTGGTTTATTATTTCTCCATATTTCAACCAGATGTCAAGGCCGTCAAATTTCCACTTATGAATCACCGGTTCAAGATGAATGTTTAAATAATATCTCCAACCAGTTTCAAAAAATGCAGGAATACTTGTGTCATACAAGGGGCCGTTTTCATATGCATATATACGGGTGTTGTAATCATCCATATCAAAATATTGTAGCCTCGCACTGCCGGAAACTATCCCGGTCATAGGCTTCCAGACCAGATCCGAAAATCCGAGAAATCCTTTTTTTGGCATCTGATTACCAACTTCTCCATACCAGCTCAAAGCTGCCCTCGAGCGGAATAAAACCGACCTCGTAAATTGAGTTGAAAATTGCAGCCGCCATTCTTTCCGGGTTACAAACTGGATCTCTGGCTCTGCGAGCAGCGAACCCGAAACATTCAACCATTTTTGTTCATTGGAAAAACGAGTATAAATTTCAACCCTCTTGTTGGGTGTATTGATAACCTGAAGCAGGTATCCCCTACCCCTTGCCGGCGCATCCGTTTTGAAACGCAACCAGGGTGAATCACAGACATCACTGTAAATATTGATAACCCAGCCTGAAGCAGGCCTTAAAGAAAAACCGGCATAGAGTCCTTTTTCATTTGATGGGGCACTGTTTTCTGTGAACGAACTTCCTGCCATTGACTGATAAGCGTTATTGAGGTTCCTGTATACAATTGAAAAATCCAGCTTTCGGTCAAGAGCTATTAAAAAACCCTGTAATAATGCAAGCTTTCTTTTTGCGTCAATTGCTACCTCACCGTAGCTGTGAATGTTCCGAAAAGTATAACTATAATCCACACTATAGTTTGACCAACGATCCGCATTTATTCCGTATAAATCATATGGCTTATCCTGCGGTCTCAAGGGAAATTGAAATTTATAGTGGACCGTATTTAAAGAAAAACTGCCCTGCCTGAAATTATATTTCAATACGCCCCCTGCAGCCAATGCAACAAGATTTTTCCGCTTCTGTAATTCAAGTTCAGTACGATGATAGCCAGAAGTTACAAAAGAGCTCACGTATTCGCCATTTTCATCCCTGTCCATACTTGCAGACAATTGCCGGTAAGATGCAAAGGCTGTAACGGAGAATCGCTTTCTCTGAAGGGTGATTCCGGCACCGCGATTAAAATTGTACTCCCCGGCAGACCGGTATGGTTTTAACGTCGGCCCCTGTCTTTTAATCATCATCGCGTCGGCATTTTTTCGCAAACCACTACTTTGCCAATGAATAAGACCTTGTCCCATACTCACAGTATAATCTCCCAGCGCAAGCGCCTGAATCATTCCCATTTTTCTCAAAAAAATATGATAGGAATAAAAATCAAAGCCCATCTTTTGACGACCCTGAAAAAATTGTTCGCCTGCGTCTTTATCGCCAAGTAACCCGTACTGCAGCAGGTTCTTGTAATTATATTGATATCTTGCAAATAATCTCAACGGGCTACCTGTATAACCGCTGGCCCCGGTATCAGCTTTAAGATAACCTGCAGATAGCTGTGGCACAAAAGAAGTCCTGAATATTATATTGCTGTTTCCTGAACGCAACCTCGAAAAAATACCTTTGAATACAGGTTCACTTTCATTCAGTACAACATAGGGCAAAACCTTCCTTATGGTTTCCAGATCCCAGCCAGGTACGGCCTGCAGTTCATAGATACTTATGAGTTTGCCTAATAACATTCTGTAACTTATGAGTTGATGAATCTGCAGGTCCGTGAGTATGCGCAGCTCCCGGAATATATTTTCGTCAGCGGTGTTGATTGGCAAAGGATGTTTCCGAAACTCGTTAAGTGTCACCAGGTAACTATCATCATCAACTTCTCCCTCCGTTTCAGATGCCTGTGTTTCCAGTAGCATTTCTTCCTGCATAGTAAGTACCCTTTCTTCCTGCGCAACCAGATTTACCTGAACAGAAATCAAGATGAACACTGGTAATATTAACCTGGTATAAGTTTCAGTCTTCGCATTAAAATGCATGTCAGTTACTTTTTTGTTTCTTGAAACTGATCATGAGAGCGGGTGTAAACCCAAGATCCGGATGATAACTACCATCTATGCCTAACCGAAAATCATTAAGAAACCACTCAACCCCGGCAAAAGGCTGACCCACATTGGTGTTTAGCCCCCCACGAAAGCTTAACCTGCTGTCTAGCCGGTATTGCAACAAAAGCTGAACATTTACGGTTTTCCCCGTTTCCTTGTATAGTTCACCGCCAAGAAAACATTTGTCAGCAATCTCGTATCCCATTCCAAGTTTATACAACGATGCAAAATGTTCAGACTTATCAGGTCCGAACGGAACTGGTATGGGATTAATGGCCTGTATCCCTGCACGCAACTTTTCGGTGAGTTGCCATATCACCGAAATATCAGCAGACCAGGTGGAGGTAGAACCATAACCGGAGATACTTATCTTATGATAGTTGAATCGCATACCAACTCGTAATTTCCCGAGATCACGCCCATAACTAAGTGAGGCAGATGATTCATTATAGTCGGAGAAGCCGGAATAATGCAGCTTCACACCGATATTGGCATGCGTAGTCGAATGAGCGAGGACAAGGTAATACTGGCTTAACTCTTTCAACATAAACCTTCGTTCACTGTAAATGCCGGCGCTGAAACTTTCAGATCCGGTGGAAGCTGCCGGGTTGTTTGCCAGGCAGAAAATATCAGTGAATTTTTTGCTGAAAGCTCCAGGTCCTCTTTCAGTGAAAGACTCAGAAGAACTGGCTGATTGACCATTTACATCAACCGCTAACAGGCAAAAAATATAAAGAATAAGGGTAATTATCAATAAAACACTCAACCGCTCCGTCATCATTTGCACAAAATTTTTAACTGGATAAAAAACAGCTACTACCAGGTATGCAAATACCAGAAAAATTTTTTTAGCGCGCTGGTTTTTTCCTCATTGACAGTTAAATAGTTTTCATTACTAATAAAATGGAGTCGACTATTTCAGACGAATATCTCAGACGATTATCTCAGACGATTTTTCAGACGAATATTAAGATGAGTATTTGCGACGATTATTTGCGACGATTATTTGAGATGATTATTTAAAACGAATATTTCAGACAATAAGATGCAAACAATAAGATGGAGACAATGCCAGGGAGAATATTTCAAGGAGATTATTATTTTGCGATCAATAACCTGATTTAGATTCTAAGGTATAATTTTTTCAAAGGAAACAATTTTGCCATCTTCCGTAAATCCTTCAACTACGATTTTCATTTGTTTTACTTCGCCGTAATTAATAAATGATATCACGGCTTTGTTATCCTCGCCGGCAACATAGATCGAAGGATTCCAGTATATGGTTGGACTAAAATACCCGTTTTGCTTTTTGCCGTATGATGGCGCACCCTGGAAAGGTTTAACAGGTGTATATCCAGGATACAGAAATGTATTTTCATTTTTCAAGACACTTTTGCCGGTAAGGTCTTCTGGTCGTTTAGTGTAAATAGCCAGTGCTCCAATATTGCCCATTCCAAGCATGCCGCTGTTTCCGGGAGGAAAATATTTTACAAGTGCAACATCATTTACCGGCAGGGTTCTGACAAAATCCTGGTTGCTTAATTGTTCGTCTAAATAAACATTCACGTGCGGATAAGGATCTGTCATTGTTGAGACCCTTGTACTGGTAAGTTGATAGCCGTTGTTGAGTCTCACGATGTTTAGCCCCGATATTTTACCCTGCAGATAATCAAGAATATTTGCGCCTGCCTTTACGGGCTCATTTATCAGATCAATCACTTTAGCCATATTTGAATTTGAAAACACCCCCCTGGTATATTTTGCATTCACTATTTCCTTTGGAGATTTGGTTTTGCCTTTTACAAAAACGGTATCTAGCATTGTTGCATCTGTCAATTGTTCTATCAATCCTTTTTGCATTTTTCCAAAAACAAGCATTGCTGATGAATCGGAAAAAAGCCCGGCTTCATAAAAAGGTAACCGGGTCGGCCAAAGCTTAAACTGACCTCCGGGTTTTGGGAGATCGAAATCAATTTTCATTTTCCGGTTCGATTTGCTCCAACCATAGCTGATAGTAGCAGTATCTTCAAAAAATAACTTATCAAGATTAACCTCACCATTTTTTGAAATTTCAGGAGTTACTGTAAAACTGGATGAATCCCGGTTTTGAACAAAAAAGATCAGATCACCTTTCCCGATCTTAACCTTCGAATTTGGGAGATCGATTTTTCCTTTTATACTAATGAAGTTAGTGTCGGGCAACCACTTCGGTTTTTGAACAAATTCTCCGGAATTATCGATTTCGATATGCCCAATAGCAGAGTCTTTTAGTAAAGAAGTGAAGATGTTTTTTGCCCGGGGATTAAGATCTTTACCTGGATCTGTAACCGAAACAGAAAAAGTACCTGCAATACCTGCCGGAAATCCAAGGGTGAAGACATTCCTCCCATGGGAATCGGTCCGGAAACTGTCGATATTTAGCGTTAATTCCAGGTTTGATGAACCATTATCAATAGATGTCAGTCCTTTTGATAAGATAGTTCCTCCTTCGTTTGCCAATACAAAATGAAGGATCCCGTCCGGCAAATCAAGAGTTGGAACCTGCATGGATTGTGTCTGGGTCTTTAATATAAATTGGTGTGCAAAAACTACCTGGTTTTCCATAAGCCCGAAAATCCGCCACGACTTACCTGTTGAGGTCGAATCCGGGAACTCTACATTGACCAGCCTGCCTTTTGGCGATTTTGATGCCGAAATCGATATATCAGTTGCAGCTAGTTCCGACCCGGCAGGTGCTGAGGGAGGCTGTTTCACTGATCCTTCCTTATTATCAGCATTAAAAATATAGAGGGGCCGGCTGTAAACTTCTTCCGGTAAAGGCTTCGACAACTTAGTAGTCATTGTATTTAACAAATAAACACCTTGAGGTATCCCTGAACCGAGCTCAATAGATCCGGCAGCCGTGCCGCCCGTAACAGGAATTAACCCGGCAGCCCTGACGTTTCCGGAAAGATCTGACAATTGATAAATCAGCGAAGAACTTAAATCGCTGGGAGCAAACTGAAGGTAAAGATAGGCTTTGAAAAAAACCGTTTCCCCCGCCAGGTATACGTTTCGATCAGTATGTATATAAATATGCTCTTTTGAAGCAATCTGAGCATTCGCCATGAATCCTGCAGGCGACACCGCTGCGCCGAACACAGCTGCGGCCAGTACAAATGCCTTCCTGTAGATTTGATAGAAGCCCATTGGCCTGGTTCCATTTTTCATAAAAGAAGGTTTTTAAGATGATTGTCGACCGTTCAACAATTCAAAAGCGTCAATGGCAACACTAAAATCGTGAATATTTGCTGTCAAATTTTTAAGTATTCTATTCCAAATGGAAATATACCTTTGCGAAATGGAAATTTTAGACGGCGTACTCACATCCCAGGCTATAAAGGATGAGCTCAAGATCAAGGTTGCCCAGCTTACAAATGAAGGAAAAAAAACACCACATTTGGCCGCTATCCTGGTCGGAAATTCCGGCGCTAGCGAAACCTATGTTGCATCCAAAGTGAAAACCTGCGAAGAAATCGGGTTCAAAAGTACCCTGATCCGTCTCGAGGAAGATATCAGCGAAAACAGGTTGCTGACCATCATTGAAGATCTGAACCTTGACTACGATGTGGATGGCATTCTTGTACAGTTACCATTGCCAAAACATATCTCAGATGAAAATGTGATAAATGCCATCGATCCAACAAAAGATGTCGATGGATTTCACCCGGTAAATGTAGGAAAACTGGTTCAGGGCTTGCCTGGCTTTGTTTCCGCGACACCTTATGGAATAATGCTTTTACTGGCTCATTATAAGATAAATACGGCAGGTATGCACGCGGTTGTTGTGGGAAGAAGCAATATAGTTGGCCGCCCGATAAGCATTTTGCTCAGCTCCAATAAAAACCCGGGAAACTGCACCGTTACCCTTTGCCATTCGCACACCAAAAATCTGAAGGAAATTTGCCAGAGCGCCGATATAATAATTGCCGCTCTCGGTAAGCCGGAATTTGTTAAAGCTGATATGGTAAAAGACGGCGCAATAATAATAGATGTAGGAATCACCAGGGTTCCGGACACTTCTAAAAAAAGTGGTTACGCAATCAAGGGTGACGTTGAGTTTGCGAGCGTTTCACCGAAATGCAGTTATATCACACCAGTTCCCGGAGGCGTTGGCCCTATGACCATTGCAGCGTTGATGACGAACACTTTTATAGCCTGCCAGCAAAAAAACTGATCAAGAGAGATGTGAAGAGAGATATGAATTATGAGTTATGAGTTATGAAACTGAGATACGAATTATGAAATTGCGTACAACCCCGGCAGGAGTTGACTACATGGAAATTTGAACCAACTCCGGTAGGGGTTGATTTCGCATAGCCCGGGTGCCCCCCGGGATTGGGTAAAACCCCGGCATCGGTGAAACCCCGGGATCGGGTGAAACCGCGGAATTGGGTCGAACATGCGGGATGATGGAATGTTTTACAATAAAATGATTAAAGACCAGGGCGATAATTGGTGATGAAAGAATTGACAGAAATATTGACAAAGGTTCAGCTTCCGGTTATGGAAGCTTTTTATACCATCCAGGGAGAAGGTTTTCACCAGGGCCGGGCCGCATATTTTGTTAGGCTCGGTGGTTGTGATGTGGGTTGTGTATGGTGTGATGTAAAGGAGAGCTGGGATGCATCCAAACACCCATTAATGGATATCGACATAATAACCAGCGAAGCTTCGGCTTATCCTGGCCGCCTGGCGGTAATTACTGGTGGTGAACCACTTGTGCACGACTGTGGTCCACTGACTAAAGCGCTGCACGTAGCCGGTTTTGAAACCAATATTGAAACATCAGGGTCAAGTGCCCTGAGCGGCGACTGGGACTGGATCTGTCTTTCTCCCAAAAAATTCAAATTTCCCCTGCCTGAAATTATGCCATTGGCAAATGAACTCAAGGTAGTTATCTATAACAATTCCGATTTTGAGTGGGCAGAACAACATGCGCGGGCGGTTTCCCCTGATTGCAAACTATTTTTACAACCGGAATGGACAAAATCCGCACAAATGACGCCGCGAATCATTGAATATATCAAGCTGAACCCCCAATGGGAATTTTCACTTCAGCTTCATAAATACATAAATGTCCCTTAAAATTGGTAGTGGCGAGCCCGCATTACGGCATGTTTGACAACTTTCACCCGCTACTTCCCATCTTCATCCAACATTGAAGCAGAAAAACATGTTTGATAAGAAGCTGAGAAACCTGTTTGATTAAAGGCGGCGGTGTGATTCTATTGCCAGGCCGGAGCTTTGTGGATGCAGTTTCATGGTGTTTTCGGTACTGATTCAGCCTGACTACTGTCATGAAATGACATGTTTCAATTGTTATTTGAATATTTAATAATTAATATTGATTTACTAATTCCAATTCATGTCTGCCAATCCTGGAAAATACCTGCTTTTGTTGTCATTTTCACTATTTACCCTGGCTATTCAGGCCCAGTACTATCCTGAAAAAGTTGGGAAAAAAGCCATGGCCCTCTATCGCCAGGGACTGGAAAAAGCCAATGACGGAAATTTCAAAGAAGGGATTCAGCTTCTTGATAATGCAGTAAAGCTTGATGCTAAATTCATGGATGCATATCTTTCTATAGCTGGCATGTATGGCGAACTCAAAAATTATCCGGCTTCCATCGATAATTACCTGAAAGCCAAGGCTATCGATGCCGATTATTTCAAAGATTACAATCTCCCCTATTCTATCAACCTGGCAGGACAAGGTGAGTTTGAAAAAGCGATCGCTGCTATCACCGACTTCATAAATATCCCGACTCTGAATGAAAAGAGCAGGCTGGCAGCAGAATATCGAAGGAAGAGTTTTCAGTTTGCGGTAGATTACGCAAAACAGAAACCACTTGGTGACTATAAATTCGAGCCAAAAAACCTCGGCGATAAAATAAACAGCAAGGTGTCTGAATATTTCCCGACCCTGACCATCGATGGGAAGGAGTTGGTGTTTACCAGGCGTGTCGGTAATACCAACGAAGATTTTTATAGCGCTTCCAGAAACGACACCAGCTGGAGTGCTGCCGCTGCCCTGAGCGGTCAGATAAACTCTCCATCAAACGAAGGCGCACAAAACATTTCGCAGGATGGACAGTGGCTGATATTCACGGGCTGTAACTTCCCGGAAGGACTTGGCAGTTGTGACCTTTATATTTCATATCTCACAAATAACGGCTGGAGCAACCCCGAAAACCTGGGTAACAAGATTAACACCGAATCCTGGGAAACCGCCCCTTCACTTTCGCCAGATAAAAGGGATTTATATTTTACAAGCAACCGTCCGGATGGTTTCGGCGGTTCTGATATTTATATCAGCAAAAGACTTCCCAACGGCACCTGGAGCGAACCACAAAATGCCGGGCCGGAAATCAATACACCAGGCGACGAAAGTTGCCCCTTTATACATGCAGATAACCAGACCTTGTATTTCACTTCGAGCGGCCACCTGGGTTATGGTGGAGAAGATTTGTTCCTAGTACGAAAAGGTCCCGGAGGTACCTGGTCAAAAGCTATTAACCTCGGCTACCCGATAAATACCATTGAAAATGAAGGCAGTCTCTCTATTGCTGCGGATGGAAAAACAGCTTATTATGCATCAGACAGGAGCGATAGCAAAGGCGGTCTTGATCTTTATACTTTTCAATTACGCGATGATATTCGTCCTGCCCGTACGCTATGGATAAAAGGAAAAGTGTTTGATAAGAAAACATCGAAGGGTTTACCGTCCTCTGTTGAACTTACAGATCTTGCCACCCAGCAAACATTGAGCAGTATCCAGACCGATGGTACCGGCAGCTACCTGATCACTTTGCCGGTTGGAAAGGATTATGCATTCAACGTTAACCGTCGTGGCTACCTGTTTTTCTCTGAGAATTTTTCCCTGACAGAAAAATCACCTGACTCAACCTATAATATTGATATACCACTTCAACCGATAGAAGCTAATGCCACTATTGTATTGAAGAATATATTCTTTGATGTAAACCAATTTGTGATTAAGCCCGAATCCTATTCGGAACTTGATAAAATCGTTATGTTGTTAAAAGACAATCCAACATTGACAATCCAGATCAATGGATATACGGATAATGTTGGAAAGGCAGCTGATAACATGAAGCTATCGAATGACCGTGCCGAAGCTGTGGTGAAGTATATAGTTGCCAAGAGCATAGCTGCAAACCGCTTGTCTGCAAAAGGTTTTGGGGCGAGTGTTCCGGTTGCTGCGAATACTACAGATGCAGGCAGAGCACAAAACCGGAGAACAGAGCTAAAGGTGATAAGTCAATAGGGTTTGACGTAAAAAATTATCCGGACTTTAATTAGTTAACAACCAAGATTAGCCATATATATAATTGTTTGGCCTGCTCGATTAAAAGCATTGCCAAATCAAAATAAATAAGAGAAGATCTATTTTCATTAGCAGTTGAAAGTGTACTTTTCGAGACCACTTCACCAATACCAAGATGATAGGTTTTATCAGCATTTGCTTTTAAGCATAACATCGTATCGCTTAAACTTTCCCGATTTGTAATCTGTCCAAAAGCCATGTATAAGTATTGTTTCCAGCATCTAAAATCCTTAACCTTATATAAGCAACCTCAATACAGACAATATTTTCAAAGAACTTGCAAACAGAACATCAAAACGCTAGTGATTTGAACTATAACCGAAGCTTTAGCATTTTTTCTGCTATTAGATAATCAGCGAAGGAGGCGGGTTTGCTCATAGTCTGACCTTATTCAATGTTAACCTGGTATATGATTTGATCATACCATCTTATTCATAACCTCTTAATCATAACCTCTTAATCATAACCTCTTAATCATAACCATCTTAACCATATCATCTTAATCATATCATCTTATTTAAGATCCCGCTGAAGTTTTTAGCCCATTTATCCCTGATGATTTGACGGCATAAATCGGGGAATTAAACTGGTCCCATACTATAGATCTATTGTATTTTTTCCTGTTAAGAAACAGGACATGAATTCAGACCTTATTTTTCAACTCGCCCTATGCCAGGTTCCTTATGTCGGTGCCGTAAATGCGAAAAAGCTGGTGGACCATTTTGGTACTGCCGAAAACGTCTTTAGCGCTCACGTCAGCGAAATAGAAGCGATTGAAGATATCGGACCTATCAAAGCAAATAAAATAAAATATTTCCGGGATTTCAGATCAGCAGAAAATGAAATAAAATTTATTGAAAGGTATAAGATTGAACCTTTGTTTCTTACTGATCCCGGCTATCCCCGGCGTCTCCTGAATTGTTATGATCCGCCTACACTGTTGTTTTATCGCGGCAATGCAAATCTTAACAATTCAAGAATTATCTCCATCATCGGAACAAGATCAAGTACTGACTATGGCAAATCAACCACTGAAAAACTGGTCCAGGCATTACAGCCCTATGATGTCATAATAGTAAGTGGACTTGCATTTGGCATTGATTCATTTGCACACAAAGCGGCTATCAAAAATAATATCCCGACTATTGTTGTGCTCGCACATGGACTTGATACCATCTATCCACCGGAACACTCCGGACTCGCAAAAAATATGATAAAACATGGTGGACTGTTATCAGAATTTAAAAGTAATACGCAGCCCGATAAACATAATTTTCCGAGCAGGAACCGGGTGGTTGCCGGTATAAGCGATGCAACAATCGTCGTGGAAACTGGCATAAAAGGAGGCAGCCTGATAACAGCTAACCTGGCTAATACTTATCATCGGGATGTGTTTGCCTGCCCGGGCAGAATAACTGATCTAAAAAGCCTCGGCTGTAATCTGCTGATCAAAACGCATAAAGCAGCTTTGTTAACGGAACCAGAAGAATTTATTGAGACCATGGGCTGGAACGATGATAAATATGTAAAACAGAAAAGAGCCAGGCAATTATTTGATGATCTGAATGAGAATGAGCAGATAATTATTAACCTGCTGCAGGAAAATGCGCCTATGCATATTGATGAACTGATGTTCAGAAGCGGAATGAGTAATAGCCTCACCGCATCAGTGATCCTGGGCCTGGAGCTAAGAAGTATTATCGCGACCTTGCCCGGTAAAAGATTTAATCTTATTTGATGAAAAGAGAAGAAAAAAAGTAAAGAAGAAAAAAGATTTAATCTTATTCGAAGAAAAGAGTGGAATAAAACGAAGAGGAAGGAAATATTGATAGGACAGGGTGGCAATTTCCGCAGCAGTAACAGTAAAGCTGGCTGGTACTGCGGTAACGTCAGCTTTATACAGTTAAAATTTTAACAATGCAATCATTATAATCACTCCCTGGTTGATCTTCAACAGTTAGCATCACTGAATGCGTAACAAAAAAATCATTTGGAACCAATTTACCTGTTGCGCTATCTTTGCACATGGCAACAATAAATAACGCTTCAAAATCTAAGTCTCCCAGGCAAGAAAAATTTTTTGGTGAAGGACTAACCTTCGACGATGTACTGCTGGTGCCAGCATATTCACAGGTTTTACCACGCGAAGTGAACATTCGTTCTCAACTTACCAAAGACATTACACTTAATATTCCTATGCTGTCTTCAGCGATGGATACCGTGACCGAAGCCAAACTGGCGATCGCTCTTGCGCGCGAAGGCGGAATAGGCATTCTGCATAAAAACATGTCGATTGAGCAACAGGCTGAGCAGGTTCGTAAGGTAAAACGTAGTGAAAGCGGGATGATTCTCGACCCTATTACCCTTCATGAAGAATCAGTGCTTGCTGATGCACTGAAGCTGATGAAAGATAACAAGATCGGCGGTATCCCGATTGTAAACGATCAGAACCAACTTGTTGGAATTTTAACCAACCGGGACATGCGTTTCGAAACCGACATGAGTAAAAAGGTGAAAAGTGTAATGACAAGCACAAACCTGATTACCGCTCCTGAAGGTACTGATCTCAAAAAAGCAAAAACCATTCTGAGTCAATATAAGATTGAAAAATTACCGGTCGTTAATAAAGCAGGTAAACTGATTGGCCTTATTACCTACAGGGATATACTACAATTGCACAGTTTTCCCGATGCTGTAAAAGATTCTTACGGACGTTTACTTGTCGGAGCTGCATTAGGTATAACCGAAGATTTGCTGGACCGCGCATCTGCACTGCAGCAAATAGGCGTTGACGTTGTTTGTCTTGATAGTGCACATGGTCACAATACCGGTGTATTGAATGCTTTGAAAAAAGTAAAGAAAAATTTTAAAAAACTACAGGTCATTGCCGGAAATATAGCAACCGCAAGTGGGGCGATTGCCCTTGTAGAAGCAGGAGCAGATGCTGTTAAGGTGGGTATTGGACCAGGCTCTATATGCACAACAAGAATTGTAGCCGGTGCAGGTATGCCGCAGATCACCGCTATCATGGAAGCTGCAAGTGCATTACATAAATTGAAGGTGCCGTTAATTGCGGATGGGGGTATCCGTTATACCGGTGATATGGTGAAGGCACTCGCAGCCGGTGCGAACGTAGTTATGATGGGAAGTGTATTTGCCGGCACAGAAGAAAGTCCTGGCGAAACAATCATTTATGAAGGTCGTAAGTTTAAACAATACCGGGGCATGGGTTCAATCGGTGCAATGAATCTGGGAAGCGGCGATCGCTATTTCCAGGATGTTGAAGATGATATTAAGAAATTTGTACCTGAAGGAATTGAAGGCAGGGTTGCTTTCAAAGGAAATTTACACGAAATAGTATATCAATATACAGGTGGCTTAAGAGCCGGGATGGGATACTGCGGTGCAAAAGATATACAGGCGCTGCAAAAATCGCAATTCGTGAGAATCACTAACGCAGGTATGCGCGAAAGCCACGCTCATGATATTGAAATCACGAAGGAAGCACCAAATTATAGCCGTTAATGCAATAGTTTGATTATAGACGTTAATTCAATAGCTTGGAGTAGAATCCCCGATAATTGCTTCCGGATATCAAATGCAGAATGGTGAGTATGAAACATTGTAAGAAGAATTAAAAGGCAGGAATTGAATACATAATCGAAATTAAGACTTTGGTTTTCATATGAAACATTGCCGGTACTTTATGAGAATGCTATTATTAATTGTGCTCCTGTATTGTACCTCGGTTTGTTTAGCCCAGGACACTCCCCGCAATAACAAGTTAACTCAAAACGATTCTATTAAGAAGGGTTCAAATCAATTTGATACCGCTCAAAACGATTCAACCCGCAACAACTCAACTCAGACCGATTCCTGTAATCTCCGGATAAGTATACTTACCTGCGGGCCCGGTGAAGAACTATATTCCATCTTTGGCCATTCTGCCATCAGGATCACAGATGCTTCAACAGGTATGGACATAGTTTATAATTATGGCACCATGGAATTTGACGATTTCTCTTTTTACGTAAAATTCACCAAAGGTCAGATGTTGTATTCCTTGTCTTACGCTGATATGGACTCCTTCCTGTATGAATACCAGGTAACCAAACGCAGCGTCATTGAACAACAATTGCGTCTGACCTGCGAGGATAAAATGCGATTATTCGAAGCATTAAAACTGAATGCAAGAGAAGAAAATAAATATTACGATTATTCATTCCTCTACGACAATTGTTCAACCCGGATCCGGGACATCATTTCAAAGACTCCAAAATCGCTGATTAGATTCAATAACATTCTTCCGGCTAAGGTGCCCACTTTCCGGAACATGATCCATGAATCCCTGCATAAGGGTCAGCAACACTGGAGCAAACTCGGCATCGACCTTCTGCTGGGTTCATTGATCGATAAAAAAGTCACGAACGAACAATCGATGTTTTTACCTGATTATCTTATGAAAGGATTTGACTCTGCGAGCATATTGATAAGGCCAGATCCAAAAGCATTGTCCCCCCTGGTTACATCAAAACCTTACCTCTACCAACCTCCTGTGGTTGAGTTATCCATGCCCTGGATTAATCCATACCTGGTGCTCACTGCTCTCTCAATTTTTCTGCTGATTTTATCTTTTTTACATTCTACCTCCGAGAAAACTGTGAAGCTCTTAGACAAATCATTGTTCCTGGTTACGGGTTTACTGGGCATCCTGATGCTCAGCCTTTGGTTATTCAGGGAGGATACAGTTTGCCGTAATAATATGAACATCATCTGGGCAATTCCGA
Organism: Flavitalea sp.; assembly: GCF_035489435.1. NCBI lineage: Bacteria > Pseudomonadati > Bacteroidota > Chitinophagia > Chitinophagales > Chitinophagaceae > Flavitalea > Flavitalea sp. The sequence continues at coordinate 26,873 of NZ_DATHKG010000066.1, read as the reverse complement.
CCCATGCGGTCGCCGCATTCTTTATCGGAAAACAGAAGAAATGGATAAAGCCATATTTTCGGGTTTCCGGCATCCTGGGGGCATTATTGTTGCTGGGATGGCCATGGTGGCCACAGGAGCTCAATAACTCTCTGATACCGGTAATCTTATTGCTTGTTATCCGGTCCTTTATCCTCTCTAAAAAATAATCGTATGGTCAAATCATTAAGTTATCAAAAAGGCAGGATCAGTTATTCTGTTTACGGGAAAGGAAAGCCAGTGCTGTTGATACATGGTTTCGCAGAAGACGCGACCATTTGGGAAAACCAGGTGAGCAGGTTCAGGGAGGATTACCGGTTAATTGTACCAGATCTTCCGGGCAGTGGCAAATCGGATTTTATCCCGGAGGTCTTCAGTATGGATGATCATGCAGATATGCTTGAACAACTTCTTAAAGAAGAAGATATAGAAGCCGCCGACATTATAGGCCATTCCATGGGTGGGTATATCGCGCTGGCTTTTGCCGGAAAATATCCTGAAAGGATGACCGGGCTTTGTCTTTTTCATTCGACAGCCTATGCTGATACAGAAGAAAAGATTGAATCAAGAAGGAAAAGTATCCAGTTTATCAAACAAAATGGTTCTCTTAAATTCCTGCAGCAGGCAACCCCAAACCTTTTCTCAGATCAAACAAAAAACGAGAATCCTGGGATGGTTGAAGAAATTATCAACCGCTATTCCAACTTCAATCCAAATTCTCTCGTACATTACTACGAAGCAATGATTCAGAGACCCGACAGGTCTGAAGTTTTAAGAAAAGTTCCGAAACCTGTGCTTTTTATCGCGGGTGAGCATGATTCTGCCATCCCGATTAAACACATGCTGGAACAATCTTATTTGCCTGAATTATCATATTTTCATTCTCTAAAGAATTCCGGCCATATGGGTATGCTGGAAGAACCCGCGAACAGCAATCATTATCTGGAGATCCTCCTGAATAACAGCTAAGCGGAGGTACCGGTGAATACTGTGGATTAATTGCATGAAGAAGTTTCTGGCTATACTTATAGGTGTATTTGGTATGGTGCTGCATGTTATGGCGGAGCATATCAAGGGTGGTGAACTATTTTATACTTATATAGGTCCGGGTTCTGCGCCGGGCACTTCCAATTACAGCGTCTCCCTGAAACTTTATATTGACTGCGGTGCTTCCAGTTCGGGTCAGCTTGATCCCAGCATTTCACTCACAATTTTCAACAAAGCGACCAACACCCAATATGGTTCTATAATTTCAGCACCTTTTACCGGTGAAAGCTTCAGTCGTTTTGATCCGGCTTCCAATCCATGTATTGGCAATCCACCTACTGATGTTTGTTACCGCGTGCGGGTTTATAGTACCAGCGTCACTTTGCCCGACTCACAAAATGGTTATACCATCGCATTTCAACGCTGTTGCCGGATTGGTGGAATTGTAAATCTCGCACAGCCAAGCAATGCATCTGGCGCCACTTATTATTGTGAGATCCCGGGCACAGGTGCCCTTCCGGATGCCTATAAAAATTCAAGCCCCCGGTTTTCAACAAATGATGCAACTGCCATTTGTACTAACAGTGGATTCACACTTGATTTTTCTGCAGTTCAGCCTGATGCCGGAGATTCATTAGTATATACACTTTGCAGTGGTTTTGTTGGTGGATCCCAACAAAATCCTAATCCTTCGGTAACCAGTACACCGCCATTTTCCGAATTAAATTACAGCAACCCATACAGCGGAACCTCCCCGATTGGCTCGCGTGTGACTATCAATCCTCAAACAGGTTTGATTTCCGGGATAGCTCCTATTGCGCTTGGTCAATACGTTATTACAGCCTGCGCTTATGAATATCGCAATGGAGTGTTGATAAACATTCATAAAAAAGACATACATGTGCGGGTTTCTGATTGCGTTCCTTTACAGGCTTTCCTTAAACCTGATTATGCTTTCTGCGATGATTTCCTGGTAACTTTCAAAAACGAACAAAGTAATCCCCCGGGTTCTGTCTATACCTGGGATTTCGGCGATGGCACCCCTGTCGTAAATTCAAATGATGCACAGGGTGCGGTGAATCATCAATATGCTGATACCGGTACTTATTTAGTAAAACTGAAGGTAGTACTGGCGGGTCAATGCGTGGATGAAACGACTACGCTGGCCAAAGTTTATCCGGGATTTTTTCCTGGTTTTACCACCCAGGGAACCTGTGTTCTTCTTCCCTTACAATTTGTAGACACCACATCTGCGAGATATGGCCAGGCAAGCAAGTGGCGCTGGAATTTTGGTGATGAATCCACATTGGCTGATACTTCTTTGAGTGCAACCCCATCCTGGAAGTTTAGTTCAACCGGTATGAAAGATGTAGAACTGATTGTTGAAAGTTCCAGGGGATGCCGTGATACAATTTCGCGACAAGTAGAAGTAAGGGATAAACCACCCGTACTTTTAGCATTTAAGGATACCCTGATCTGCAGTATTGATACCCTCCAGTTAAAAGCTACCGGGCCGGGCCTTTATTCATGGACCCCGGTGGGTGGTAATATCATGAATGAAAATACCGCCACCCCACTGGTCTGGCCAAAAACGACCACCAGTTACCAGGTGAGCCTGAATGAAAATGGTTGTATAAATACAGATATCGTGCGCGTTCGGGTGGTTGATTTTGTGACCCTCGATGCAGGACCCGATACAACAATCTGTTTAACAGATACCATAAGGTTGCGACCTTCAGGTGACGGACTAAAGTTTACCTGGTCGCCCACCGCAACCCTTCTTAACCCGCTTACACGGAATCCGCTGGCTTTTCCAACTACAACAACAACATACAACGTAATTGCCAGTATCGGAAAATGTGATGCACCTGGTGAAGTAACCATAAAAACAGTCCCATACCCTATTTCCAATGCAGGGAATGATACCGTGATTTGTTACAATGATCCTGCATTTCTTAATGCATCGATTGTTGGCAGCCGATTCAACTGGTCGCCAATAAGCTCTTTAAACAATTCATCAGTACTGAATCCCATTGCAACACCGAGGGCAACAACCATTTATACCTTGCGTGCCTATGATACCCTTGGCTGTCCGAAACCAGGCATCTCTGAAGTAGAGGTTAAAGTAAGGGATAGGATAGTTGCATTTGCCGGTAATGATACTTCAATAGTTATTGGACAACCTTTACAGTTAAATGGAAAAGGTGCAGATGCTTTTGACTGGACGCCGCCACTCGGCCTTGATCAACGTAGCATTGCAACACCAATTGCCCGTGTTAATGAAAACACCAGTTATATCATGCGGGCATATACTGAAGAAGGTTGCCAGGCCTTTGATACCATAAATATTAAAGTCTTCAAAACACAACCTGATATTTTTGTTCCGAATGCATTTAATCCTACCGGTACAAAAAATGTTGTTTTCAGACCCATTCCTGTAGGCATTTCATCACTCGATTACTTCAGGGTTTATAACAGGTGGGGGCAGCTTATATTCCAGACAACACAGATTGGCAAAGGCTGGGACGGAACGCTTGCGGGCAAAAACCAGGACGCAGGAACCTATGTCTGGATGGTTAGCGGAAAAGATTATACCGGTAAAACGGTGGTGAAAAGAGGTTCGGCAGTGTTGATCAGGTAAATTATAATTCTTTCAAAACCGGGGCCCAATGATGAACAAAAACGCTTAAATTGATACCGGTTTCCTTCCTCCCTATTCAAATTCATCCTGCGAAATCTTCTACTCTTTAAGTTCAGAAATATGTTTAGGTACGCGGCAAACCCGGACTTGAGATCCTCCGTATTTAATTCTTACGAGTGAATGAAAAAACTGATCTTAATAACTTGTCTGACTATCCTGTGGATGCAAAACATCCTGGCAAGACATATTAAGGGTGGAGAGATTTCCTATGAATACCAGGGTGCCGGCTCTAACCCTAACACCGATCGCTATATAATCACGCTCCGGCTTTTTCTTGAATGCAATGCTTCCGGCCAGCAGCTTGATGAAATGGCCAATATCGGGATATTCAGGATTTCTGATAACCAGTCTATTGCCGGCTCTCCTTTTAACTTCCCACTGGTCGGAGATGAATTCATAAACATCCGCCAGCCAAATCCCTGTATAGTAAATCCATCCCCCGTTTGTTACAGGCTCAGAACCTATGTAGGAAGTGTAGATCTTCCAAGAGATCCGAACGGTTATACTGCGGTGTTCCAACGTTGCTGCCGGATTGAAAACCTGTCAAATCTCAGCCCAAATAATAATATCGGTTCATCCTATACCAGCAACATCCACGGTATTGATGCCATACTGCCGGGAGAACACAATTCAAGCCCCTCATTTGCGGTAAAAGACACCGTGCTGATTTGTCAGAACCGCCCTTTCGAGCTGGATTTTGGGGCCGTTGATCCTGACCGTGACTCACTGTCTTATGAGTTCATAGACGCGTTTAACGCACCCGGCGGCGGCGGCGGCGGAGTACTTAACCCTGTTCCGCCGGGGTCGATCCAGTTTGTGAACTATGCTTCCGGTTTTTCCGGTAAGGAGCCGCTTGGCAAAGGGGTCACCATCAACCCGGTGACAGGCCTGATTGCGGGAGTTGCCCCGAGAGGCGGTGATTATGTAATGAGTGTACTTGTCCGCGAGTGGCGGCATGGCAAAATGATCAGTGATCACCGTAAAGATTTCAATATTAAGGTTGATGAAAGATGCGATCTCGCGGCGGCCCTGCTAAAGCCGACCTATAGTTCATGCGAAGATTTTACATTCGACTTCAGAAACGAAGCACCTTCAAGTTCATTGATTCACACCTATACCTGGGAATTCGGTGATAAGACGGGCGCTGGTTCAACCCTGGCCTCCCCGGCTTTTACCTATGGTGATACAGGTGTTTTCAATATTAAACTGGTGATCAATAAAAATGAACAGTGTTCCGACTCAGCTACGGCTAAACTTTTTGTTTTTCCCGGATTTTCACCGGGCTTCTCATTAACCGGTTCCTGTTATCAGAACCCATTTATTTTTACGGATACAACCAGGGCTAAATATGGATCGGTGAATAGCTGGTCCTGGGATTTCGGTGATGAATCGGTAGCAAACGACACCAACAACATCCCGATTGCATCCTGGAAATATGCCGTTGCAGGTTTTAAACAGGTTGTGTTTAATGTTACTACCGACAAAGGTTGCGAAGCAAACGTTACAAAGGTTATTGAGGTGAGGGATAAACCATTGGTGGACCTGAACTTTCGTGATACTCTTATTTGCAGTATTGATTCCCTGCAATTAGGTGCCAGGGGCGGAGGCATATTTACCTGGTCGCCTGGTTACAATATAATCAACGCGGGTTTAATCAACCCCATCGTATACCCGAAAACCACCACCTGGTATTATGTTCATCTCAATGATAATGGATGTGTAAATACAGATTCGGTTCGTGTGCGTGTGGTAGACGAGGTAACTTTATATGCCACACCAGATTCGACCATTTGCTTAACCGATCCTGCGCAGTTAAACGCTTATGGTGATGGATTGAAATTCAGCTGGACACAGGCACCGACACTTAACAATCCACTGATCAGAAATCCTATAGCTAAGCCGATTGGCAACACGCTTTACACCGTTACTGCATCCATTGGGAAATGCTCTAAGACTGAAGACATAAATATCAGCACCGTGCCTTATCCATTTGCAAATGCCGGCAAGGATACCACTGTTTGCTTTGATGACACCGCACAGATTCATGCTTCAATGACAGGGAATCGTTTCGTCTGGACACCGGCAAACACACTTGGCAATTCTACAAACCTTGATCCCATTGCTTTTCCACGCAGGTCAACCGTTTACACGTTGACTGTTTTTGATAATATTGGCTGCCCAAAGCCCGGCGTTGATGACATACTTGTAAGCGTTAAAGATAAAATAAATGCTTTTGCCGGCAACGATACTTCTATTGTGATAGGCCAGCCATTACAGTTGACTGGTTCCGGATCCGATCTCTATGAGTGGACACCATCCATCTACCTAAACCGCAGTAATATTTCAGCGCCGGTGGTGCATTTGAATGATAACATGACCTATATTATGCGAGCCTTTACAGAAGAAGGTTGTTCTGCACTCGATACTATTAACATCAAAGTGTTCAAATCAGGACCGGATATTTTTGTTCCTAATGCCTTTACACCAACGGGGCGTAACCGTATATTCAGACCTATTCCTGTTGGAATTAAGCAGCTGAAATATTTCCGGGTTTTCAATCGCTATGGTCAGCTGGTATATGAGACTTCAGAAGTTGGTAAAGGCTGGGATGGAATGCTTGGAGGAAAACTGCAGCAAAGCGGAACCTTTGTCTGGATGGTCAGTGGGATTGATTATACCGGTAAAGCGATGCAAAAGCGCGGGACGGCAATGTTGATACGATGATTCCTGCTCCTTAATGGTGATCTGTTGATTTTCGATGTTCATGGCGTTCACTCGGTTCTAAACTTCGCCGGATGGGCCTTTCGGTTGGTTTGATTTTGCCACTGTGATTCCTGGTTAGTTTGTTTGCTCACGCTGATGGCTGCTGTTGCCTCCGGTCAGCTTTTAGTGCCTTGATCGGCTTTGTTAAGTATGCATTTAGCGGTAGCTGGTATTGGGCCCTGATCGGCTTTAGTAACTCCGAACAGGAATCGAATGTGGCAAATCAAACCAACCTCAGGCCCATCCTGCACGTTCTAACCTCACTCACTTGAGGAAATATGCGATCAGCACAACACAATTCAACATTCACTTATTGGAGTTTTTAGTATTGCAGTGTCGTATTCCATAATCAGCACTACAGTTATCAGCATTGCAGTTATCAGAGTTGTTGTCATCACAATTATTGTTATCCGAATAAGCTTTCTGTATGACGCTTGTTTTAATTACACTTGTTGAATTATATATAAACAATCTCGATATAGATATTCGGCCGTGATGATACCGGCAATAAATCCAACTATGAAAATAGCAATAAAGGACTGGTAAGAATTGTAATGACTGGTCGCATATCTTCCAAATGGATGAGTGAGTTGGGAGCGGGATGGTGCCTTTGAGCGGCCTTCGTACCGTGGTTAGAGTTACTGAAGCCGATCAGGGCGGGGCAGCAACTACCACCTGATGAATGCCTGACAAAGCCGATCAAGGCACAAAAAGCTGACCGGAGACAACAGCAGCCACCGGCATAAAGAATGAAACTAACCACGGGACACAGACGCGAAAAGGCACCATCCTGCTCCCAACGGAGCGAAGGAATGAAACAGAACTGTTGCTCTGTCATACTAGTACAAATTCGTCAACCTACTCCATCTCCCCGCGCAACTTTTTAATTGAGAAACTATTATTTTGATACAGTTGCAGCTGTGGTTGCAGCAGTCGATGCAGCTGCTGTTTTTTTCAACAACAATACATAGCCGCACAACTTCTTTTTTGATTTATTCACCTGTACCGGTTTGATCATATGGTATTCAGTTGTCTTGGGAACATAGTTATAGGTGATGATATTGCCATCTACTTCACCCCATTGATTTTTCTTATACACTACCTGTTTCTCGCTCCAATCGAACATACGAACTTCGTAGAGTTTTGAGCCGGGGTCGCCGATAAATATGAACTGATACCAGGTGCCCTCATTCATAGGAACAACTATGGGCATTTCATATTGACTTTCCATAGTCATAGAAGCTTCTCTTACAATAGTGTAGCCCTGGGTTGAATAAATTTGTTTGAGACTGTCTATCGAAATCTGGTAAGGTTTGATGTCACAACCTTGTTGTTTGATGTGATCGGTTTGAGCAGAAAGTTGACCCGACAATAATAAACAGAGTGGAGCAATGATATTGCGAATGGTAATTTTCATAATTAGGATTTATTGGAGGATTCAGGAACAAAACTAGTCATAGATTCTGAACGATCAAAGTGCCTTGCTCCGGTTTCTCTTCTCTTTCTTCAATTTTTCTTCCCTTCTACTATCCCTTTGACCGATGGAATTTCAGGCTGGTTTTTTTGCTTCCTTATTCTCTATGATAACGATGAAGGATCGGAATTATTACAAGGTTTGCCAGATTTTAGAACCAGGATAACTTGCATTAACCTTTAAAAGTCAGAAAAGAGTTCGCCTGGGCCGTACAGGTTACTACAAGATCATTGATACAAACATGCGCAGGTAGCGTTGCACAGTAATAACAGATGTCAGCTATATCTTCAGCAGCCAGTGCTTTATATCCTTCATAAACCTTAGCTGCAGTTTCTTCGTCGCCCTTAAATCTTACTCTCGAAAATTCCGTGTCAGCAGCCCCCGGATGAACGGCAGTTACTTTAATTCCATGCCTTAACAGATCTATCCGCATTGCCTTTGAAATGGCATCGACTGCATGTTTTGTTGCGCAATACACATTGCCTTTTTCATATACTTCTTTTCCTGCAGTTGAACCTATATTTATGATCTGTCCACGCTTCGCATTGATCATAAATGGAACTACTGCTTTGGTTATATACAACAGTCCCTTAAGATTTGTATCGATCATCGTATCCCAGTCATCCAGCGATGCTTCTTCAAAATAATCCCGCCCAAGCGCAAGACCCGCATTGTTGATTAAAAGGTCTATTGTTTTCCATTCCTCCGGCAAATTTCCAATTGCTGTTGCGACTGCTTCACGATCCTGCACATCCAGCTCCAACTGATGACTGTTTGTACCATATTTATCCTTCAGGTCTTTGCTTAATTGTTCGAGGCGATCCTTCCTTCTCCCCGTAATAATCACATCATAACCTGCCGATCCAAACTTTTCAGCAATTGCCTTTCCAAAACCCGAAGTTGCCCCCGTAACCAAAATTATTTTTGCCATAATGAAACTTCTAAGAAATCGCAATTTAAGAAAAAGGCTTGAAGAAGACTTGAAGAAGACTTGAAGAAGACTTGAAGAAGATATGAGTTATGAGTGATGAGTGATGAGTTAGTTATGAGTTGTTATTAGAGATGAGTTAACTCGCGGGTGATGATAAGACAATCTGTGCCAGGTTGAACCCGGAGACTTTTGAAAGGTGCATTGATGGAAATAAGCATCAAAGAAAATAATTAGCGATTCAATTGGCTATTGTGCCAATGAAATACGGATCTGCATGCCAGCACGGGTTGTTGTGATTGGCGGTGAAGTTGAGATCTTTGGCTCAACACGACGCTGTTCGAAATAAAGCTTGACGTTAACCCGGTTACTAAGCACGTAATCGATCGAAGGATTGATAAACACAACCTTCTGTCCTGCCGTCGGCAAAGCCTGTGTCTGATCAAGACGGCTGTTCGAAGTTGCATCATCACGCATACTCAGATCGAGCCTGAAACTTGCGTCATTCTGCATTGGTTTACCCTTGATACGTATAAATGAGAAAACTCCACGTTTACGGAAGCCTCCACCAATTGTATATTCAGTCGATTTCGATTCGCTCACCTGGAAATCGATAAGGCTTAAACTCACAGTGCGTGATTTCTTGTAATCAAAACTAAGCGTTACCTGGTTGGTGAACTGCATATCAAAATTGATCAGCGGTTCAAATCTTTCACTGATAGAGATGTTCGGGACAAGGAAATAAGGAATAAAACTTCCGGTCAATGTGTCGATAAAGCTTGGATAACTAAGCCTGAAAGGATCCTCGAACAGCAGTGCCGAATTGAAACTGTTCATGCTCAGGTTGGAGTTGTAGGCATGGCTAACGCTGAATGCGCTGAACACCTTATCAAGATTGCCAATGCGGTTTAAGCCATTATAAGTGATTCTCCAGTTTGGCCTTGGCAATATGCCGGAGAATGGGTTCGACTTAATATTTGGATTATTCTGTTTTATTAATGGAATTGAATTTGGATCCTTATCTGTATAAGCTGCCAGGAAAGCTGGTATCAATACATCTTGTGCATATCGGCTGTATCCATTGTAGTATCCGTCAGACAGGAATTTCTCATTGGCCGGAAGACTCTGCCAATAAGGATTTCCTTTTGCTAATCTTTCAGATAAGAGGATACGATTATCTTCAAAGCGCTTAAACGTAGCCGTTACTTCGTTGGTGCTGAACTTTTCAAACATCGTTTGATAAGAGATATAGCTGACACTGAAGCTACCTGCGGTATAAGGATTCAATCTCACGAAACCACCCAGACCACCAGTATCCTTAAATAATTCGCTATAGCCTTTACCAAAGCTCTTATCCAGGTTCAGGTCTATCGTGAGATCCCTGAAAGGCACAAGCTGTGCATTGATTGAAAGCTTCTGATTGTAATCCTGTCTGTTCTGGAAATTGAAATTGGTATCTGCAGTGAGCCAGCCTTTTTGAGCAAACCTGTTGATGAAACTGGTATCGGGTTGTTGCCCAAATATAAATCCAAGCCCAGGAGCACCTGATTTAAAATTCATACCAAGTATATGTGTACTATCGGTATAACCATAAATAGTGGAGCTGGCGTTTTCGGAATAAGCAATACTTACTCTTTTCAGCGAAGTGATCAACCTTCCTGCTAATTTGAGCGCGCCACTTATCTGGGGCGGATCATTTTTATCCCTTGGCCTTTTCGCGGCAAGGCTGTCACCTGCGGGTGCAGCTGCAGCCGGGTTCGCTTCAGCTGGTTCCTCTTCCAATGCACGCAGCCATCGTGATTTTGCATATAATCGCGTGAAATCCAATTCAGCCGTCGCGTTTTTCTGCTGACTGTTTGAGATTGAATTACCAAAATTGCGTGCAATCAGTGAAGCACCGAGCCAGTCGAATGTTGCAACATATCCTAAACGGATATTTGTCCAGTCGAGCAAAGGAATCTTGGCTGTTGGTAAAGTATAGGAAACGTTAGCATTCTGCTGGTATAAAATTGTTCTTCCGCCCTTTGCAAAATTATCCCACATTTTTGCTTTCTCACTTTTGTCGAGGCGGCCGGAATCTTCATCGACCCATGATTTATTCACGGCAGTATAATCAAGATTCAGGGAACGTGTAAGATCCCAACGGAGATTATAATAACGATCGAAAGTAAAGTACTTGTCATAGGTTTCCGGGATAAAACCTTTTGGCGTACCAACACTTCTTGGACGGAAACTTCCAAACTGCCTGTTTACATCAGCCCTGAACCCAAGAAGGGAAGGCAGGTAATTGATATTAAGATCCCTTACCAGTGATAACCAGTTTGATTGTGATTTGATTCTTCGTTTCAGGGGTTCCCAATACTTTGGCGTTGCCACATAATTATAACCAAGTCCCGCACGATGCCGCGTCACCTTATTATTTTCAATAAGCGGGTTATGTTGTTCTTCTTTATAGTATGAATAACTCAGATCGATATTTTCAATGCTCCATGGTTTCTGAACCTTACCGGTGGTGTTATTCTTTTTAACGTTGGTAAAATTGAGGGTGGTGATTGTCCGCACATCCACGGCATCATCACGAATAGAATCTTTTAGTTCAGCAGGTGCAGCTCTTAATTTGTCTTTCAGTTTTATATCAAGGTCATATGGATCATATTCAGGGGTTGAAACCGCTTTTTGGAGGCCCGCATAAACCGGGATTGAAATACCTGCTTTTTGTGGTAACAACTTTCCGAGTTCAAGATTTGTTGCAATATCAAACTGGTCATAATTTTCTCTTGACCTTTCATTCACTCTTTGTTCGAGAAGGCCAAAACCTATGCTTCTTGAACCTCCGGACACATATACCGTTCCGAGGTCCGCGAGTTTAATGTCAACACGACCCAAAGCTGCCCAGCCACTCTTTTCATCCAGTTCTGATAACCGGAGTTCATTGAACCAGATTTCAGTACATGCTGTGGCCTGGCGGCGGTTCTCTACCCCAAGGAAAAATATTCTTATCTCCCCGAGATTTGGATTTCCAAGTATACCATATTCCTTACCATCACTGTCTGTTGACTTGAAATATGTACCGACACTACCGGTAACATTTCGGAGCACTTTCAATTTTGTCAGTCTTTCGATTGAAAGGTTCAATTCATTCTGGGTCGGCCATATAATCGCATCGTCTGAAGCGCCCCATGGCGTCATCTTAAGCGGCATCTTGATTTCATAATAGTTATTAATCAGATCCGCGCCTATACGTATCACACTATACAATTCATTGTCCCTGATATCACCGCTCGAATTTATGGACTCAGCATGTATGAAAAGCTCGAGTTTACCATATTGCCTCAGATCGAGATTCATGGTTTTAAAAACACCCCTTGATTCATTTTGCTTGAGATCACAGGTCTGCATACTCAGCGATTGTTCGTTCAATAACAGGTTCACATTGTTATTGCTTAATTGTTGCTGGCGAACAACACCCGGCGGTGTGCGGTAAGGTATTGGCAGACGTGAACTGTTCTCTTCTACGTTAACCGCAAGCTGGTTAAAAGTAGTTGTTGTATTATCCGGAATAGGCAGGTATTGACCTGTCGTATCCAGCTCGTAGTTAAACCTTCTCCAGGTATTACGAATGAGTTCCAGTTTTGCAAAACGAAGTACCACTGAATCTTCAAATCCATTCAGGTACATTCTTACAAAACGGATTGATTTGAAATCGGGAATGTCACCAACCTTCAATTGATATTCGGCAATGGGTATCCTGAACAGGTACCATTTTTCCTGTAAGCCACCGTTCGGAGTAACTACTCTTGTATCGGTAATAAAATTTTGTCCAACCCTTAAAGCGCTGTTTTTTAAATCAACCTTATACTGGAAATATTCTTCCAGCTCATTGAGCGTGTTGTCGCGGTTGAATTCTTCCTGGTCAGGGTACAATGTAAAGGCGTTTACAAATTCATCACCCGTAGTCGCAACCGGTGAGTTCCCCTGTGGGCTATTTACATTTTTATATCGCCCAAGTATATCTGTCTGGCCGGCATCATAAGTGGCGTCCCGGTAATTTTTGAAGTTGTCGTTTGCAGGATCTTTAAGCGCATCCTGGTAAATCTTTGAGTTGGCGCCAAAAGTTGTCAGCAACTGGTTCAGGTATTCGCCAAACTTTCTTACTTCAGCCTGGTCGTCCAGACCATCAAGCCCTGCATCCTGTAAAGGTCTGTCTGCCGGGTCATTACTAAATGCCTGGGTTACCTGTATCGGGTTGCCAGGTACCTTACCCCAACGGGTATTCGAATCTTCAAGTGTTTTGGTAACAGCACCACTGATACCATTTTCAAAAAATCTTTTACCATCTTTCAAAATATCTTCTGAAATATTACCAAGGTTAAAATAAAGCTGACCACCGTTAACACCTAGCGAAGGGTCCTTTATGAAAGGATCCTGTAACCAGAATTCAATAAATTCAACATTACCGGTTTCAAAATCCACCTGGTCAAGGCCACGCATAATTCCACCCCATCTTGTCTGAGGGTTTGCGAGTTTGCCATTAGCATCAACACTGCCTGGTCTTGCATCAAAATTATAAGGACCTTTTTCCTTCGGATAAAATGCCATATCAAAAGTAACCAGTTGCGCCTGGCCATAATCTGCCGTACGCTGGGGATAAAGTTGTTTTACTTCAATGGCCCTGATGCGTGGATCGGTGAAATCCTGGTAACCTTTTACCGGGTTATTAGCTCCTCTTTTATCCTGCAACACCGGCTCGATATTATACCAGGATACCCGGGCGCGGTTAAACCCGTAAGGAAGTGAATCATGCCCTTCAGCTTCAGGAAACAATCCATTGCCTGCCGGGGTAGAAGCCAGTCCCCAGTTGGTAAGCGGGAAACGGAGATCGATTGAGTTACGTGTTCCTTCAAAATCATCAACGAAGATTAGTCCGGCACTACCCTCTCCAATCTGTTTTGGGTGGCCGGGCTGCAACAAAGCAGCTTCACCATAGGCAGTAATCGTACTTACTTCCGTTGTTGTATAAAAAGGTAACTTATCAAGCCATCTTGTAAGCCTTGGTGCTTCAGCGCGATAGTTGAAGTCAAGACCATACATGGTATTTTTGATGGGATCTTCATTGTAGGAAGTCTTGGTGAAAAAGGGTCTTTCCCCCAATCTTACCACGGAGGTACCAATACTCAATGATTCTTTTTCCGTGTTTTTGGCCATATAATCCAGCCGCAGACCCATAAAGTTTCGCTGCTGGATTCCAAAACTTGCATTGTTTTCAAACTGAACTGTTACCGGGAGGCCGGCATTCAATATCGCCTGGTTAATAATCTTTACCTGGCCAAGATTATAATCAATGGTATAGTCAATATTTTCTTTTAGTACCTGTCCACCGGCAGTCATGGTAACTGAGCCGGGAGGAATATTAAATGCACCAAGTGAAATCTCAGAGGTGTTGGAACCTTTGGCCGAACCACTGATGATATAGCGATCAAGATTTGCAAAGTTTTTTGCGATCTCCTTTATCGTATCATACAGGGGATAAAAAATATACTTGTCTTTTACGCTCTGCGGCTGGTTCAAAAATGCAAGTGTATCAAGATCCTTTCCAAAAGGTTCGAGCAATGGAAAAATGATCCTGGCCTGTTGGGAGATAACGGTAAAACCTTCAATATAATCAAAGACGCCATCCGGTAAAGGATCATTACGCGCGTTTAACCGGTCAAGATTCAATATCGAAATTAACGGAGTACCGGGTTTATCTCCTTCAGGCAGGAAACGTTTTAATCCCTGGCTGGGTTCTTCATATAAAACATTCAGTTTGAAATCTGCAGGTTGAACCGATGACAGGGTATATCCGTCACGGGTTTTTAACGCATATACGTTTTTCATCATCAGGTCCCAAAGCGGAAGATTGGTCCTTTGCGATGTTGCTTTCAATAATTTAAGGAACAGTATTTTTTGAGTACCACTTACAGTTTGGGTAGTATCGGGCGGAACATCCTGGCTGAACTCACCCACCTGGTAGATCTTTCCATTATAGCTATACTGGTAAGCCACACCGAGTACCTCATCCGGTTGTAAGGGAACAGACAGGGAAAGAAAACCAATCTGTGGATTGAAGTAAAAATCTGTTGGTGCCAGCTTTCTTGCAAATGTTTTTTCAAAATCCTGGACTGCACGCAGGCCTTTGGATGATAATATACTGGTTATAGAAGAAGAGTTCCGGCTGTTTGGCGTGTTTATAACCTCCCTGTAAAGTGGATTTGCATCATTCGCCGGCAATCCGTTTTGACTCGGTGGATTAGGTCTGAATGCCTGGTTGTAAGGCTCGGTTTCACCAAGATCCATCAGCGCAACGATATCGCGGGTATCGGTAGTGGACCCGTTACGGTTGGTAACCCAGACTTCCATCCTGAGTATCTGGACCTGGGAATTAACAACCGGCAAACTCTTCATCGCCTTATTGTAGTTCTTGCGAAAATACTGGCCCACCAGGAAGTGACGGTTTTCTTCGTAATCATGCGCCTTGAATTCAAATGAACTCTTGGTAGAACCGCCTTGCAATCCAAGTGTCTGTCTTTGTGCACGTTGATTGGCAAGTACACCGGTAACAAAAAGTTTTCCAAACTGCAATTGTGTCTTCACTCCAAACAAAGACTGGGCACCCGGGATCAGGGTACCTTTTGAAGTGAAAGCGACATTACCCGCTTCAATTCTTTTGATAATCTCATCCTCAGTACCCGTGTAATCGAGTTTCAGCTGGTTCTCGAAATCGAAATTTGCCTGTGTATTATAGCTGATTGGCAGTTTAAGTTTGTCCCCGATATTGCCTATCACGCTAAGGTTGGCATTCATATCAAAATCAAACCCACCGTTTTTACGGGCCCTTTCGGGTAAAGCTGGATTTTTGATATTCTGTCCCTGGTATCCGGCAATGATGGTAACATCACCCTGGGGGCGTATTTCCACTTTGCCATTTCCAAATATGCGGTTGAAGAGGTTGTCGGTGACCGACATTTTTGGTTTTACCAGTTTTCTATTCAGACCGTCGAGGATATTTGAACGTTTTTTGAAATAATCAACTTCAGACTTCCTGGCCTGAATTTGCATAAACTCATCGAAAGTGAGATAAGTTGGTTTCCGGTAGTAGAAGCCGCCAATTTTTTCAATAATGAAATACTGGCGCGTTGCCGGATCGTAAACAATTGAGTCAGTGATGTTTGAGGGATCCTTTAGGTCAAAAGATGACCTGACCGGGTTGCTGAAGCGATCGCCTCTCCTGTCCTGGAGGGGAAACTTAAGCGTATCGGCAGTGGAAGTTGTTTTTGTTGAATCCTGTTGTGCGTTCACACTTGAACAACACATGAGGATACAGGCAAACAACTTAACCGCAGTTAGAATGATTTGGTTTGATGAAAGGAACAATCTGGTTTCTCAAGAATTAGTTAGGTAGAGATCCGGCGATAGGCTTAAATTGATTTTAAAGCTTTTTTAATGATGTGTTCAACTTGACTGAGTTCCGGCTCTGATTGGAGTACCCTTTGAATGGCTTGTTCGCCGGTCGACCTTGCTATACCCAGAGCAATAAGTGCATTTAACGCATCCTGTTCAAGGGTATTGTTTATAAGAGGGGAAATATTTGATTCAGAAGTGATTCGGCCCATTTTATCCCTGAGTTCCAGGATGATTCTTTCGGCAGATTTTTTACCGATTCCCTTGATACTTTCCAGTTGTTTTGTGTTGCCTTGGGTAATAGCTTTTGAAATCTCCGAAGGTTTGAGGCTGGACAGCATCATTCTCGCGGTAGAGGTGCCCACTCCGGAAACGCTGGTAAGCATCAAAAACATCTCTTTTTCTGACAATTCGAAAAATCCGTAAAGCAAATGGGCGTCTTCCCGGATATGCAGGTGTGTAAATAAGGTTCCTGCGGGAAGGGACTGAATCTGGATGTAGGTGTTGAGACTGATATGCAGTTCATAGCCAACTCCATTCACATCAACATGAACGAGGGTCGGAGTTTTATGGACAAAATTGCCTTTGAGAAATGCTATCATCGGCGCGAAAGTAAAGCGAATTACTAAAATAGCAATTTTGGATATTTCAGAAATCTGCAGATTTCTTCAATTAAGCTAGGTGATTCCTATTAAATCAGGCAATTGATGGTGATTATTGTTTGCCTGGTCTGTCTTTATTGTTCGCTTATTCTGGTTTTAAACTGTGACCAGGGTCGACACAACATCCCGAATATGAATGTTTTTCCGTTAATTTTGCGAACCTGAAGCTAAATTTAAATCTCTTTGAACATAATGAGTCAGAAAATTAACGCGGCCATCACAGCAGTTGGAGGTTTTGTACCCGATCATAAACTTACCAACAAGGATCTGGAACAGATGGTAAGTACAACCGACGAATGGATACGCACGAGGACAGGAATAGAAGAAAGACGCATTTTAACCGGTGAGAGTAAAGGTACTTCTGACCTGATTGTTCCTGCAGTTCTGGAACTTTGTGCTAAACGCGGAATAGATCCCATTGAAATTGATTGCCTGATAGTCGCTACAGTAACTCCTGATATGTTTTTTCCCTCCACAGCGAACCTGGTTTGTGAAAAAGTTGGTGCCAAAAATGCCTGGGGATTTGATCTTGCTGCTGCCTGTTCCGGTTTCCTCTATGGACTCACTACCGGCTCGGCACTGATAGAAAGTGGCCGATATAAAAAAGTTGTAGTGATGGGAGCAGATAAAATGAGCTCTATTGTAGACTATACTGATCGTTCAACCTGTATTATATTCGGCGATGGTGCTGCAGGTGTATTGCTTGAACCAAATTCCGATGGATCAGGGGTCCTGGATTCTATTCTCAGAAGCGATGGTGCCGGTGGCAAACATCTGCATATGAAGGCGGGTGGTTCATTGAAACCTTCATCAGTTGAAACAGTTGCTTCAAAAGAACATTTCATTTACCAGGAGGGACAGGCTGTATTCAAGTTCGCAGTCAAAGGAATGGCCGATGTGAGTGCTGAGCTTTTACAAAAAAACAACCTTACCGGGGATGATATCGCGTGGCTGGTACCTCACCAGGCAAACAAACGTATTATTGATGCCACTGCTGAAAGAATGGGCGTGCCAGCTGAAAAAGTGATGCTGAATATTCATCGTTATGGTAATACCACCGCGGCCACTATTCCACTTTGCCTTTGGGATTACGAAAAGCAGTTGAAAAAAGGTGACAACCTGGTGCTGGCAGCTTTCGGAGGCGGTTTTACCTGGGGAGCAACCTGGGTTAAATGGGCTTACTAATCAGCAACCCGGCTGTAAATTCAGTCGGAATACCGGGATTAAAGAAACGTCGGGATTAAATGATGATAGTAGCTTGATTTGTGAAGAGAGGATCAATGCTCCTCTTCATAATAAATCTTATAATATTTTTTTCCACTCATCTCATCTCTGCCACGTTCAATGAGATCGCGACGCCCGTGGATATAAATGTGGAAGTTTTTATCAAGTTTTACAACTGTTTTGAAAGCAGCAGCCTGTTTTTTAACGGCTGATAAATGGATGTCAAATTCATCATCCATTCCGAAATTTTTCGAAGCTTCAAAATTCTTTTTATACTTCATGAATGAGTCCTTCACATCTTCATGATGAATCACCTCATGGGCAAATTCATCCAGGCTGAACTGTTCTTTGGATTTGAAATATTCCATTGAGCGGCCAAGCATCTCTACCTGGTCAGACTTTGTTACTTCAAATTTTTCGGGATATTCATTGGTAATAAACTGCTTGCAAAGATTGAGATATTTGTCGGTCTGATGATAGCTGTCCCCCAGCGGGCTCACCTGCAAAAAATCATTTATCCAGTACTGTGCCTCCTGTTGTTTGTTTGTATTATCAACCACACAAACCCGGTAACCATCTTCACCTTCAACCCTGAAAATAAGACAACCTTTGTCCAGTTTATTTACACTGATCCCGGCTTCAGCAGATAAGGTGATGTCTTCGTCCTGCGGATAAACCGTCAGAAATGTATCCCGGTTTTCTGATTTAAAGATTCCTATCCCTGAAATATCTTGTCCATCAAAGGGCAGATTACCGAAATACGCAATGTATAACTCACCTTCTTTGACCCTGACATGCGTAGATTTTGAATACAGGAACTGAGCTATCAGCTTTGATTGCCCTACAAAACTTTCAGCATCTTCAAAAATGGCTGAAACATAGGTGTAGACTTCGTTCAGGTTCACATCACTAAGGTGGGAGAAACGGTATAATTCGTTTTCGTTAAATGAGGAGAGAAAATATTTTTTGAGAATACCATTGAGTATTTCTTCCCTGATATCCACTTCACCGGCTGATAGTTTCAACTCCTGACCCCTGGTGGGGTTTCCTACTTTATGTATGATTAAATGCTTTAATAAAATGTCTGAAGAAGCGATCAATTGAGTTATGAATTATGAGTGATGAGTTATGAGTGAGTTAAGAATTGATGAATTATGGGATAAACTTATGGTTTATAGATCAGATATAGATTATGGGTTATAGGTCGTGGGTTTTGAGATATTGGTTCTACTTTATTGGTTCTACTTTATGGGTCTTACTTTATTGGTTTTAAGTTATGAGTTCTACTTATTTTGGTTTTAAGTTATGTGTTTTACTTTATTGGTTATGGATCTGGTTTATTGGTTATGGGGGTGCAAATTAGAAAATTGAATCGAGAACCGTTTGCATTTTGTTATTGACTAATTTGCAGCCTAAACTTTTTTTATGGCTGATAAGAATTTTCCATTGAGCGGTTTTAGTTCATTGTCTATACATGGCGGTCACCAGCAGGATCCAAATTACGCGCATCTTACACCTATTTATGCCTCTTCAACTTATACATTTGATAATGCAGAACAGGGAATGCGAAGGTTCAGCGGCCAGGAAGATGGATTTATCTATTCCAGGTGGGGTAATCCAACCATGCAGGAGGCAGAAGAAAAAATCTCAGCCATGGAAACTTTCAATCTCTCAGCAGCCAATGGTGAATCTTTGCAAGCCAAAGCAATTCTTCATGCTTCAGGTATGGGAGCTATCAGCACCTTGTTTTTTTCTACCCTGAAAGCCGGGGATAAAGTGCTGTCACATTTTTCATTGTATGGTGGCACACAGGAAATCATAAACCGTATCCTTCCTGATTTTGATATGGAAGGCATCATTGCAGACCTCCGCGATCTTCAGAAAACAGAAGATATCCTTAAAGCGGATCCCGGTATCAGGATGATCTATATCGAAACCCCGGCGAATCCGACTATTCAGTGTGTTGATATAGAAGAGCTGACCAAACTCGGTAAAAAGTATGGAAAGATCGTAGCCTGTGACAACACATTTGCAACTCCGTATTTGCAGCAACCATTCCGCTATGGAGTTGATTATATAGTTCATTCAACAACAAAGTTTCTAAATGGTCATGGTACAGCGATTGGTGGTGCATTTGTGGGAACAGATATAGAATTTATGAAAACAAAAGCCACTAAGGTCCATCGTTTATTGGGTGCCAATGGCAATGCCTTTGATGCTTTCCTGCTGATCAATGGGATGAAAACACTGGAGGTAAGAATGGAACGTCATTGCCACAATGCAGCAGAGATTGCCGGATACCTCGAAACACATAAAGCGATAGCAAAGATCAATTATAACGGACTGCCCTCACATCCTGATTATTATACAGCGATGAAACAAATGAAGCATCCGGGTGCCATGATGAGCATTGAGTTGAAAGGCGGATTAAATGCCGGCACTGCGATGATGAACAAACTTAAGATGTGCACCCGGACCGTGTCGCTTGGCACCTGCGATACACTGTTGTCTCATCCTGCTTCCATGACTCACTATGGAGTACCCAAAGAACAAAGAGAAAAATATGGTATAACGGACGGGCTCATACGCATGAGCATAGGTATGGAAAATGTGCAGGATATCATGGCAGATCTTGAACAGGCGCTGGCATAAACAAGATGCATCACCTGCACCATCAAATCGAAATGCCAGCATAAAACAGATAACATCGCATTTATTAAAACCCAGAAGCATTGTTATGAATATTAATATCAGGAGAGCTGTTGAAAGCGATTGTTCCAGGTTACTTGAACTGGTTCGCGAACTGGCTCTTTTCGAACGGGCACCGGAAGAAGTGACGGTTACGCTTGAACATTTTGTGGAAAGCGGCTTTGGAACAAAGCCGGTATGGTGGGCCTTTGTAGCAGAAGTTACTGAAGATGATGGTACAAGCCTGGTTCAGGGTTTTGCTTTATATTATATCCGTTACAGCACCTGGAAAGGTCAGCGCATGTATCTTGAAGATTTGCTTGTTACCGAACATATGCGCGGCCATGGACTTGGTAAGTTGTTGTTCGATCGTTTGATTGAAGAAGCAAAAGAAAAAAAATATTCAGGAATGGTCTGGCAGGTGCTTGACTGGAACGAACCGGCAATTAATTTTTATAAACGATACGGTGCAACGCTTGATGACGAATGGATTAATTGCAGTATGAGTTTTTAATAATTATAGTTCTTAAGGTACCAGTTCTTAAGGTACGAGTTCTTAAGTCACAGACTTATTTCACCAATCTTAAGGCACCAGACTTAAAGCACGGGACTTAAAGCACAGGACTTAAAGCATCAGCCTTTGGGCACCAGTCTTAATACATCAGTCTTAATACATCAGTCTTAAAGCATCAGTCTTATAGCATCAGTCTTATAGCACCACTCTTAAGGCACCAGGGAGCTCTTTGACACGCGATTTTGAAAATGACCGCTATTTCAGTCAAATGGTGGGTATAATGACTGAAATAGCGGTCATTTTAAAAAACTGTCCAAATTGACATATTACCAGAGGACTTTTCCAGGTTACCAGATGATTTTTCCAGGTTACCAAAGATTTTTCCAGGGCTATCTTTCCTGCGATATTCGATCCTGATTCTGGTAGACAGTGAATTGATAAATTTTTTATGAAGTTTTCGTGAATGTTTTAAGTTTATAGATTTACTTATCATAGAAATAGATTCCATTTCATTGAAATAGATCCTTCTGATGAATTCTTTCTCCTTTTATCATCAAAACGCAGTTCTTCATGTTTAAACTTGTCATAACTTTTTGCATATTATTGAATGGTTGGAAAGGTTTTCATCTCATACATGAAACAAATCCAACTTACACTGATCCCACTTACACTGATCCAACTTACACGGATCCCACTTACACTGATATATCTGGCAATATCCCTGGAAAGGTTTTGCCGGATACATTAGCTCCCGTTGAAAAAAAACCACCAAATACAAATTACAAAGCAGCTTTTGCGGGTCAGACACGCATAGGAGGTATCTCTACTCAAACACCTTATGAGGCCAAAATATTAACCGACAAATTAAGATCGCCCTGGGCAATTGCTGTTTTGCCGGATGGAAGATTTCTTATCAACCAGAAGTTTGGTGATATGCGGATTGTAAACAACAAAGGCGCCTTGAGTGAACCGATCACAGGCTTACCTGCGGTTAACCCATCCGACCAGGGCGGTTTGCTCGGGCTCGCCCTTGATCCTGACTTTGATAAAAACAGGATAGTGTACTGGGCATTTTCAGAAAATCATGGAGAAGAAAATGTTACCGCCGTTGCCAAAGGAAAGTTATCGAACGATGAAAAAACAATGGAGAATATTTCCGTAATATACCGTGCAACTCCCATTTATAAAGGCACGATACATTATGGGGGAAGATTACTTTTTGATAAAGCAGGTAATTTATTTTTAACAACCGGCGAAAGAGCTCATCTCCAGACAAGGCACCAGGCTCAGCAACTGAATTCCGGCCTTGGTAAAGTTATCCGTATCACCAGTGAAGGCAAGGCTGCATCCGGAAATCCTTTTGCAGGTTCGAAAAACGCCGAAGACCGCGAAGAAATTTATTCTTATGGACACCGTAATGTACAAGGTATCGCCATACATCCTGTTAGCGGGGATCTTTGGGAACATGAGTTTGGTCCGAAAGGAGGAGATGAATTAAATCTTATCAGGCCCGGCAGTAATTATGGCTGGCCTATCATAACCTATGGAACTGAATACAGCGGCAGAAAGATCGGCGATTCTATTCAGCAAAAAGAGGGAATGGTGCAACCGGTTTATTATTGGGATCCCGTGGTTTCGCCCAGTGGTATGACATTCTACACGGGCACCAATATGCCTGAGTGGAAAAACAATCTTTTCATCAGCTGTCTTGGCGGGCAACAGGTAGTTCGCCTTAGTATAGACAATAACCGCGTTACCGGCGAAGAAAGACTGCTGGAAAAAGAAGGTCAGCGATTCAGGGATATTGTGCAAGGTCCTGACGGGGCTTTATATACTATCACGGACCAGGGTAGATTTTACAGGATTGGAAAAAAAGATTAGTCGGAGCTAATTCAAATCTCAATCTCCAAAAGAACTGCATACAGCAATCCCAATAAAGAAACAGATAGAACGTTTTGCAGGTTTTTTCAGATCTAATCAAATGTGCCCTGCTGACTGAAATTCAAATGCTCTTGAATTTTGTGTTTAATCAACCTTATCAACCTGTACATCTTTATTGATCTTATGCACCAGTCCCTGTAACACCCTTCCCGGCCCAACTTCTGTGAACCTGCTGGCACCGTCACTGATCATTGCATTTACGCTTTGCGACCATTTAACAGCACCGGTTAACTGATCGATGAGGTTTTTTTTGATATCATCTTTACTCACCACTGCTTTTGCTACCACGTTCTGGTAGATCGCCGCATTAGGCGTATAGAAAGTAGTTTGTTCAATTACCGTTTTAAGTTCTTCCATGGCCGGTTCCATAAATGGTGAATGAAAAGCTCCGCTTACCTGCAGCATCAGCGCCCTGCGTGCACCTGCAGCCTTCAAACGTTCATTTGCCAGCTCAACTCCACGCAAGGATCCGCTGATCACCAATTGCCCTGGACTATTGTAATTCGCCGGAACCACCACTTCCCCACTCTCTTTTGTTATATCCGCCAGTATCAATTCAACCTTTTCATCTTCCAGCGCTAAAATTGCAGACATTGCGGAAGGAGCGAGCTCACAGGCCTTCTGCATGGCTGAAGCACGGACCGCCACAAGATTGAGCCCATCTTCAAAACGAAGCACACCATTGGCCACAAGCGCTGATATTTCGCCGAGAGAGTGGCCCGCCACCATATCAGGACGAACACCATCAATGCTTTTATATGCAATCACTGAATGGATAAAAACTGCTGGCTGGGTAACATTTGTCTGTTTGAGTTCGGCTTCAGTGCCTTCAAACATGATATCGGAGATTCTGAAGCCTAAAATTTCATTGGCCTGTTCAAACATCTTCTTTGCAAACGCGCTGTGCGTATAGTGTTCCTTTCCCATTCCCGGAAATTGTGAACCTTGTCCCGGGAAAATATAGGCGTGCTTCATAATACAACATTTAAAAAGAGGACAAAAATGCCTTAAACTGGTAAACTTGCAAAAAATGATTATCGACAATAAGGATTTTTGCTGATGTGCCGATCTTTTCGAAACACGCTCAGTCCCTCCCACCCTGCATTTCAGAGGTTAAATCAGTGAAGTGTGGCTGTGATCAATTTAAGGAATTCGCTGCGGGTTTCGTTCTTTTCGAATTCACCATAAAATGCGGAAGTGGTTGTTACAGAATTTTGTTTCTGCACCCCGCGCATCATCATGCAAAGGTGAGAAGCTTCTATTACAACGGCTACACCCAGCGGCTGCAGGGAGTCTTTTATAGCACCGAGTATCTGGGTGGTCAATCGTTCCTGGACCTGCAACCTTCTTGAATAAACATCCACCACCCTTGCGAGCTTGCTCAGGCCGGTGATATAGCCATTGGGGATATATGCCACATGTGCCTTGCCGAAAAAAGGTAACATATGATGTTCACACATGCTGTAAAGTTCAATATCCTTTACAACGATCATTTCACTCACGTCTTCGTGAAACTTGGCTGAATCCAGGATAGCCTTTGCATCCATCGCATATCCCTGGGTCATGAACTGCATTGCTTTGGCCATCCTTTCAGGGGTTTTGGCCAAACCTTCCCTGTCAGGATTTTCGCCGAGCAGGCTAAGGGCTTTTTTATAAGTGGATTCCAGACCGGAAGTCGTTTGCTCATCATATTCTTCAACTTTCCTATAACCCATATGCTAGTGTATAATTGCTGTTATTATTTTAATTCTGATGCTGTTCTATGATTGTCCCTGGTCGATAATTATGCCTGGATTGATGATTTTCCATGATCAATGATTTTCCATGATCAATGATTTTCCTGATTTTCAGACATGCCTTACCGAAATTATAAACCTGGTTGAATATTAAGCTGGTTCAACCGGGTATTCAACAAAGTTCCTTTCCGTTTCATACAACCTCACCTGGATATCAAATGCAGGATCAATCAACTTTCTCATGATATCAAAGATCACAATACAGATGTTTTCTGCTGTTGGATTTTTATCCTTAAATAAACCAGTGTCAAGATTCAGGTTTTTGTGATCAAGCTTTTCAATCACATGTTTCCGCAGCAAATCACTCAGCATCTTCATATCCATTACAAAGCCGGTGGCAGGATCAGGTTCGCCTATCACCTTTATGATCAGCTCATAGTTATGCCCATGGAAGCTTGGGTTGTTACACTTACCAAAAACCTCATCATTTTTTTGCATATCCCAGGCCGGGTTATACAACCGGTGGGCAGCATTAAAGTGTTCTTTCCTGAATACAGCGACCTTGTTTCCCATAACAGTTTAAAACGTTTTTAAAACAGATCTGATGTTTGCAGTTCCAATGTTTCACAGAACAAAAACCCGTCCAATGCCTCACAGAACAATGATGTAGCGTAAATGTTTGGCTTTATTCACCAAAATACTCTACGTAAATCCTTGGCGTCTCGTACAATTTGATGCAATGCAACTTCACTTCTGCAGGTATATGAGGAGCCAGCTCCTTCCAGATAGCGATGGCAAGGTTCTCCGTAGAACATAACTGCCCCTTCATAAACTCAACATCAACATTAAGATTTTTATGATCAAGTTTATCAACCACGTAAGTATTGATGATATTGCTCAGTCTTTTTACATCATACAAAAACCCCGTATCCGGATTTGGGTTTCCTTTTATAGTAACATATAAATCATAGTTGTGCCCGTGCCAGTTCTCATTGGCGCATTTGCCGAAAACCTGCTCGTTCTCCTCCACGCTCCACTTAGGGTTGAAAAGCTTGTGCGCAGCATTAAAATGTTCTTGCCTGGTCAGATATACCATTTCTCCTCAAAATTTTCGCAAAGTTAATATTTAAGCAAACAATGGCAATAATCGGAACTA
Organism: Flavitalea sp.; assembly: GCF_035489435.1. Classification (NCBI taxonomy): domain Bacteria; kingdom Pseudomonadati; phylum Bacteroidota; class Chitinophagia; order Chitinophagales; family Chitinophagaceae; genus Flavitalea; species Flavitalea sp. Next base: position 641 of record NZ_DATHKG010000066.1, on the reverse strand, counting down.
AAACCGGATTTTGAAGATATTTGCAGCAATGAACATCCTACTGGTCTCCGCCACCGATATGGAAATTGCTCCCTTCCGCGATGCTTATCTCAGTAAGGCAGCTTCCGGATCTAAGGGCCCTGAAATCCGTTTCCTGACGAGTGGTATCGGGATGCTGGCCACCGCTGCCAGGCTCACCGCTGCTTTGCAACAATTTAAACCTGACCTTGTAATACAGGCTGGCATAGCTGGAAGTTTTTCAAACAATCATGCGTTAGGTTCTGTTTACAGGGTAGCCTCTGATGTAATTGCGGATATGGGTGTAACTGAAAATGGCGAATGGAAGGATGTGTTTGATCTTTGTTTGGAAGATAGCGACTCACCACCCTATTATGGTGGGATGTTAAAAGCAATTGAACCGGGCTTCCTGGATCTTAACCATATCCCTCAGGTTATTGGGGTCACTGTCAATACCATCACAACAGATCCGGGAAGAATCGAAATACTAAAATGGAAGTACAGTCCGGATCTTGAAAGCATGGAAGGAGCAGCGTTTCATTTTGTTTGCATTGAAAACGGTATTCCTTTCGTCCAGTTGCGCGCGGTTTCAAATTATATAGGAGAAAGGAATAAAGCCAACTGGCAGATCCGGGAGGCAGTGT
>NZ_DATHKG010000065.1:0-5672 GCF_035489435.1 Flavitalea sp. | reverse complement strand
AGACATGCGCCGGATGCTGACTGCTGGAATTCGTCCCGTCTCCGAAATCCCAAAGCCATTCATCGGCGCCAGTTGACAGGTCAGTAAACTTTACGGCTTCGGAAGCACAAACCTCGAACTTATCAGCAATAAAATCAGCGGTGATGGGTGATCCTGTCTTCACACCTCCAACGAAAGTTGTGTCTTTCACACAACCGGAATTTGTAACGATCCGAAGCTTAATATCGAAAGATCCTGCTGTTGTATAAATATGTGATGGATTTGACTGCGAGCTGGTTGATCCGTCCCCAAAATCCCAAAGCCAGCTTGCTACACCATCAACAGCCTTAACATTGTGAACCGGCACGAACGTATAAGGAATACAACCTCCTGCCGGAAGGTTTGAGACCCCGATAGTAGGCTCCACTACCTGGACAAATACAGGTTTTGTGATCGTATTCTGGCATCCTCCACTAAAGGTGGCCGTCAGCGTAATATCATATTGTCCCAACTGGTTATAGGTATGTTTGGGATTTTTTTCTGTTGAAGTGGTACCATCACCAAAATCCCAGATCCAGGCAGTTGAATTCTGAGTCAGATTCTGGAATTCAACTGTAAAAGGCGCCTTACAACTGGCATGATTTACTGAAGAGAAATCAACTGACGGCTTTGGACCTATCGTAATTTTTTTAATCACCGAATCGATGCAATTTGCATAACGATTTATTAGTTTGACAGTATAGACACCGGCACTATCATAAGTGTGTGCAGGCGATCTGGAATTTGAACCCTGGCCATCTCCAAATGTCCAACGACTGGACGCGGGCACCGGCGAAGAGATATTATTGAATTTTACCGCTACGTTTAAACAAGCCGTATCAGGCGCATTGAATTTTGTTGAATTGTTCTTAAGTGGAATAACTTTCTCCAGCGTGTCTGCACAACCATAGTCACTTATGGTAATTAATGTCACCCTGTAATTGCCGGTATCATTATAAACAGTTGAAGGAGCAGCAACTACAGAAGACGCCTTATTTCCCAGATCCCAGATATAAGTCAGGTTACCTGGTCCTGAACTTTCGTTTGTAAAGGAAACATTGAATGGTGCCTGGCAGGTGTTTGATGGCACCGGGTTAAAATTGGCAATAACACCGGGTACAATCCGGATATAACGTTGACGAATAGTCGAAGATTTGCATCCCTGGTTGCTGGTTATCTGTAAGGTGACGTCATAATATCCTGGAGTTGAATAAATATAGGTCGGATTTTGAGCAGTGGATGTTCCTCCGTCTCCGAAGGTCCATAACCAACCGGTGATCCTGCCTCCCGGGGCAGTACTATTATCTGTAAAGGTTATACTATTCGGGGCACAACCAGTGGTAGCACTTGCAGTGAAAGCTGCTGAAGGAGTAGGATTGACGATGATATAATTCGTTCTGACCAATTGGGCAATTCCATTCGCATTCCGTACAACCAGCTTGACCGTATAAACGCCGGGAATATTATAAACAACTACGGGATTGCGGGTATTTGAAAGTTGACCATTCCCGAGATCCCAATCCCAGTTTGTAGGGTTCCCTGTTGACTGGTCGGTAAAAGTAACAACTAATGGAGCACAACCCGTGAGAGGAGTTGCAGTGAAGCTAACAACAGGGTTCTGGGCATTCAGAACCTGGGACACAATAATTAAGAAATAAAAAAGCCACAATTTCCTCATTAGAACACAACTGCTTTAGTAAGTTACAGATCAGTACGGTTTTCAAGGAAGTTTGGAATGGCCGGAAACGCTGGCTTAATATAAATATGAACTTATATACGTGTAGGTTAATCCCCACGTTGGATTTATTTAAACAAGGTTTAAGGATGAATTCTACAGGTGATATTTACTATCAAATTTCAATCCGTGATTTCGAAAAAATAATTTTGTGAACTATTTTTTGCGCAGATGTAAAACTCTCCTGATACCGGTTGCCGATGATTCAGATTTTACATAGTCCCAATCACTGTCGGTCAGTTTCCAGGTACTACTAAGTTTATCAAGGGGATCAGTAGCACCCGGGAAATTGGTGGTAATGGTATATTGAGCAATATTGGGTTTCCATGTTCCCGGCTCAGAAGATCCCGACTTGAGGGCATTCAGAGTTTCATTGTCATTAAACTTAAATTCGTAACCCTCGTAATTGCCGGTCATCACAGCACCATCTTCAGTATACAAATCCACAATCCATAATCCTTTTGTTATCGCATCCATTACGATCTGTTCCTGTTTACGCTCAATTGTCTTTTTACAGGAAATTGTGCATATGCATAATAGTAGTATTGGAAAAAATCTGAACATCGGAAATGGATTGGACCCTAAAAGTTGTAAATTTTCCTGTATTTATCAAGCAAATACGATAAAAAATAATTGATATTCAATGTTTTCCCGGAAATGACCTTACAAAGTGTCTCGCTCGTATAAATTCGTCCATGCATATGCACATTCGATCTTAGCCAGTCCAGTAAACCATCATATTTACCCGAATTTACTTCTTCGGCGACGGTTTTACTATTTTCCTTTGTGGTCTCACTGCTTTCTACTGCTGTTTGGTAAATCTGTGCCGCGTAAAAGCTTCCCAGTGAATATGTTGGAAAATAACCAAAACTTCCGTGGCTCCAATGAACATCCTGAAGACATCCCCTTCTATGATCTGGAACTTCGATTCCCATATACAATTTGTATTGTTCTGCCCAGTAAGCCGGTATATCATTTGTGTTTAGACTTCCTTCCAGCAACTTTTTCTCAAGTTCATATCTTATCATAATATGAAAATGATAGGTCAGTTCATCGGATTCAGTGCGAATAAGGGATGGTTGTACCTTATTAATTGCCTTATAAAAATGGTCAACTGTGATATCTGCCAACTGCTCCGGAAAATATTGTTTAAATAAGGGAAAAAAGGTCCTGCAAAAAGACTCACTCCGGCCGACATGATTTTCCCACAATCTTGACTGCGACTCATGAATACTGTAACTGGCCGCTTCTCCGGCAGGTAACCCGTACTGGTCACCAGGCAGACCCTGTTCATATAATGCATGACCCAATTCATGGATACAGCTCCAGGTCATCGCAGCCAGGTCGTTTTCGTCGATCCTTGTCGTAATCCGCACATCCTGGTTATTAAAACTCACACTAAATGGATGTTCTGAAACATCCTGTCTGCCTGCCTCAAAATCATATCCTAATCTTTTTAAAAGATCCATCCCAAAGGCCCATTGCTTTTCCCTGGGATAATGTCTGTGCAGAAAAGAATCGTCCACTGGCGGCTGACTCATTATCTTTTGCAGTAATTCTTTCAACGGCCCCCTGATTTGGTTGAAAACCGCATCAAGAAGTAATACATTGGTCCCTTTATCGTGTTCATTAAGCAGCGCATCATAAGGATGGTTCGTATAACCAAGGTAACCGGCTTCCTGTTTTTTTAATGCTACGAGTTTGGCAAGATCGCCGGCAAAAAGGCTAAAATCATTTGCCTTTCTTGCTGCCATCCAGCTATGGAAACTCTGGTTGACTGTTTCGGACATCTCGCGCACAAATTCTGCTGGTATTTTCTGCAGCCGGGTATAGTCTTCAAAACTAAGTTCGGCATTTCGTTTCTCCTTATCAGTAAGACCATTAGTCTCCAGTAGATGAGTGAACAGATCACCGGAAGTTTTACTCGTAAACAGTTCATGCGCCAGTTCTGTCAGGCTGGCAATTTGTTGTCCCCTCACCGGCGCTCCCCTCGGCGGCATATAGGTTTCCTGATCCCATTGCAATAAAGCAGAAGAAAAACGTAAATCGGCGATCCGGCTCATGGCAACTTTATACTGCCCGTATAATTCTTCGTGTGATAAGTTAGTCATCAATTGGTTCGTTTATTTATAATCAACCTACGGCAACTTCGTCCTGCTGTTTTTTTAATTGAGCATCAAACATCCAGGTGCCGAATGGCAAAAATGCTGCCAGGCAACCGAAAATGATTTTCTTTAACGGCCACCTATATGCGCTTTGAACCCGGTATAGCTGTAAGATATATGCGATGAAGAGCAGACCATGTATCCACCCGACGATCCTCACCGGAAGGGGTTGTCCCGCGATGTATTTAAGCGGCATAGCAATGCCAAGTAAGAGTAACCAGGATAAACCTTCGGCAAAACCGATTTTTCTTAATAATCTTAATATAAAGGCCTTTGATGCACTCATCCGGCAAAAATAACTACGAATGTCGAAGTTGACGATTCAATTTCTGATCTTATCTTTCCCGGGCATATCAGGGTTTGAGTACAGTAATAATCTTTGTGGCTTTGCTATGTGGGGATCCTGCGCTGGTATCAATTTTGAGCGAATCAGGTCTGCGGTCGTTATAGGTAATTACAAATGATTTAAACAGGTTGGCCATTGGATTCCGGAAATTTATCACGCCGGCATTTTTCTGATCTATACTCCCATAAACCATCATAGTATCCGAAACAGGAACAAGCTGCAGGTCTATATTATAAGCAGCATTTGAATCTGCCTTGCGGAGATCCATATCATAAAAAAATTTGTCATCATAAGTGACAAACAGCGTCTTCTCCACATAATTCTTACTTATAGAATCAGTGGTTCGATTGTTCATAATCCTGGTAAGGGGAGTGCTATCCGAAAGTGTCCAGGTACTGTCGTGGTAAAAAACTTCCATTGGTCTATCGGCCGTATATACCTTTACTTTCTGTAATATTGAATCAGGTGTGTTTTTAAATGCAATGGTATCATATGCAGCAGGCTCCGCTTTACGGCTAAAATAAAAATACATTCCGGCCGCAGCAGCTATGGTCAGAAATAGAATGATCCAGGTTGTGCGCATAATAATAGTTGAAGGTGACAGTAAAACTAGGTAATATTTATAATACACTAAACGCTGTCTTTCAGTAAATCCGCTTATGCCTTTACCTTTAGGGAATGAGAATACAAGAAGTTATCGCCCATCTTGAAAATATCGCTCCACCATCTTTGCAGGAAAGTTATGATAATGCCGGGCTTATAACTGGTGACGGCGACCGGCTATGCACAGGTGTAATTGTTTGTCTTGATTCGACTACAGATGTTATTGATGAAGCGATCAGGTCAGGTGCAAATCTTGTTGTTGCGCATCATCCAATCATATTTTCCGGCATAAAAAAGTTAAACGGCAAAAACTATGTTGAGAAGGCAGTGATTCTTGCCATTAAAAACGATATCGCGATTTATGCAATTCATACTAATCTCGACAATATCATCGGGGGTGTTAATAAACAAATGGCCGATAAACTGGGACTGGTCAACAGGAAGGTGTTGTTACCCAAAAAAGATCAGCTGGAAAAGTTGTACGTTTTTGTGCCTTCAACCCACGAAGAAAAGTTAAAAGATGCTTTATTTGAAGCAGGCGCCGGGAGTATAGGTAATTACAGCGAATGCAGTTTCAGTACACCGGGAACCGGGAGTTTTACGGGTGGAAAAGATACGAATCCCTATTTGGGTACACCTGGGGAACGCCACATGGAAGAGGAACGCAGAATAGAAGTCATATTCCCTGCTTACCTTGAGGGCAGGGTCCTGAAGGCTATGCGGGCGGTTCATCCTTATGAAGAAATCGCTTTCGACCTGGTGAAACTGGGGAATGAGTTTAACGGGCTGGGCTCAGGGTTGATAG